>NZ_SMMB01000368.1 GCF_009711365.1 Xanthovirga aplysinae
AATTAATGCTTTTCCAAAGCTGTTTACCTTCAACCCCTGTATTTTTCCTTTAATAGCCTCTAAAGGACGGCTTTTTGAGAGAATAAATGCCGGATAAAAGCCTGCAAGGACACAAGTAGATATGGCTACTACAATAAAAATCAAAAAAGGCGTATTAAATAGTTGTTTGGTAAGCAGCTCTGTAAATAAAATATCGTTAAAAAAAGGCAGAAAAACACAGGCTAAACAAGTAGAAATTAAAATTACCAACAAACTCATTAGTAATGATTCCATTAAGAAATCCTTTATAATTTTTTGATTGCTAGCACTCAGTATTTTCTTTATTCCAACTTCAGCAAACCGCCTTGAATTTATTGAAATTAGCATGTTGGTATAATTGATCAAAGATACACCTACAACTATCAGAGACAGTATGAGAAGAAACTTTAGGGTCATTAGGCTACCTCTTTTACTCCATTCGTCAAAAAGGTGGTTACTATAAAGATAGATCTCTTTTAATGGTTGTAAAGTCAGGTTATAGTACATCCCAAATTTTTCCTGTGGAATATTTTCAGAAACAAAATCAGGGAGTTTACTTTCTAATCTTAAGGCTGTTTCCTGAAGGTTATCATTTAATTTTATGTAGGAATAAAAAGAGTTATTAAACCAGGAATCTTCTGCTTTTAAGAATCCGGGAAAGGAGTTGTCGAATGTTGCCATGGAAGCTAAAATGTCAAATTCCAAATGAGAGTACTTATTTTGATCTTCCAAAATACCAGTAACCTTAAATGTCCATGGTTTTTCCAGTTCAATTTCAACAAGCTCCCCTAAAGCATTCTCCTTTCCAAAGAGTTTTATAGCCATTTGTTTAGTTAGCACCAAGGAGTTTGGTTCTTTCAGGGCTGTATTTGCATCTCCAAAATTAAGGTTGAGTTCAAAAAAACTAAAAACATTCTCATCCACATAAGTTACCTCCTCTTCAAATCCTCTACCCTCAATCATTAAATTTTGATTGTAAGGGGCAAAACGTACAAAACTCTTGGCTTCCGGAAATGTAGCGGTTATTTCTGGTGCCATAAGAGGAGCGCTATTGGCTTGATGTACTGTTTGGTCCTCAGATTTTAACTCCTCTACGATCCTATAAATTTGAGAGCCTTCCTTAAGGTGTGTATCATAATTGCTTTCCTGAAAGATAAAAGTAAGAGAAAGCAGAAATAAGGAAAACCCGGCAGAAAGGCCAATTATACTTAAGAAAGTTAGATTCTTATATTTTAGTAAAACTCTAAAAAGTACATTT
>NZ_SMMB01000479.1 GCF_009711365.1 Xanthovirga aplysinae
TTTTTTCATGATCTTTTACTAATCTTTTGAAGAAGTTATTCCAAGCAAAACTTTATTCTATGACCCATCGAATAGGTTCTGGCACAAGTCATTTTAGTGTTTTTAGGCCGGGAACTTATTTCTAAACTCCATTTAAATCTGTTAAATCATTTTTTTCTTCTGATTTAAAGTAGGCTTTATCAGCCAGTATAACCTTTATGAGTATTAGAGAGAAATAAATTTTAGCCCTTTAATAGCCCATTTGGAATCAGATTCATTGGCAGGACGAACTATTACCCTCATTATTAATCCCAAAGGATCAGTAATATAATGTCGTTTTTCCTAATGGCTTTATTGTTTCCACCGAAGCCTTTCGTCTCATTGGATTAAGGTGTTAGTTTGACGCTTTGGCTATCATTTTTATCGTTTTCTTCAATTAAAAAATTTGAAGGGATTCGTTTTCTTTTCACGCTTCAATAAAATTCTTAAACAAGCTCTAAAATTGCCCTTAGATAAATTTAAAAGGGAGCGCCCCTCCAAGGTTCATCCGTTTAGTAAAATTCCTAGGAAGTAAATCTTTTTATATTAAGAAAGCCTGTGAAATCATTTTCACAGGCTTAAATAATACCTCTTTCTTTGGGAAATTAATAAGTTGTGTCTTCTTATTCTTCCTAAAAGGTGACTGAAATTTTATAAAGAATCCCCTGAAACGATTCCGTCTAATTGGTTTAAGAAGATCTCATGTACTTCATTGACATCTAAAACATGACCCTTAGGAAAAGTATCTTGTGCTAATTGGAAACCTGCCTCGGCAGCTCTCAAACGTTGAACAGGTGTTCCGTGGTGGCCAGGGCTAGTAAAGCTGCAATCTCCAATGTTGAAGAACAATTCAAAGAAATCTTCAACTCTTTTCCAGTTGTAGGTAGCTCCTTTTTTATGAGTTAAATAATAAGCTGCAATAAAATCAGCTTCTAACTCGGTGGTTCTTGTAGCTTCAGGCTCATTGTCTGCAGCTCCGTTAGGATACCAAAGGCTAAAATGATCAAATTGTATTTGATGTGCCCATTCATGTGCCATAATTCCTGACCAAACTACTTTGTCTTCAACTCCGGCAGCCGAAGCTAATTCTACAAGTCCATCACCAATCACAATAAGATCCCCGGAAGTTGCAAATCCATCAAAAGACATTAAAGGGCTTTCTGGTAAAAACGTACTGGCTTCATTGATAGCTAATAAATCATCCGCGTTGGCATATGCATCTTCTTCAGAAAGACCAGCGAAGTTTATATAAACCAAGGCAATTTTGTCTCTGTCGTTCAGCGTGCTATTGTGCTGACCTCTTACGGTAATTTCACCCTTCATGTCCCAAAATTTCTCCAGGTTTTTTACTCGTTGTTTAATGAAATTGTTGTATTCTCCATTGGCTCCAAAATATTGGGGATCTTCATCTATAAAAGTATAGAGTTGATTTATTGTTGTGTATAAATCGTAGAAGTCCTGTCCCAATTGATCTATATTACTACTAACGGACTGGCTAATTACATCGTTAAAAGCCGTGGGAGCACATTCACTCGGTTCAACTGCACTTGCTAGGTCTATAGGGAATTCATCAATTACCAAACCCTCTATATTGGGATTAAGAGATAGCCTTGCTAGAAGATCAGATTGGTTTACATCAATGATTGATTCTGAATTGGCAATCCTATTTTGTGATGATAAATCATTAGTTGGATCCAAGAAATCTTCATCAGGATTACAGGCAGTTAAAAAAAATGCAGCTGACAAGCTGGTTGCAATTAATTTTTGAAATTTTAATTTCATAGTAAAAAAATTTGGTTTTAATGTAAGTTGAAATTTACAAATTAAAT
>NZ_SMMB01000076.1 GCF_009711365.1 Xanthovirga aplysinae
ATCATTTCTATCCCCCTCCATAATATTGCTGCTTTGAATAACATTTTCATCTCCAGCCTGGTCACCATCAAATTTCTGACTGTTGTTATTGTTGTTGTTACCTTCTATCTTGTTAATTTCTGTCACCTCATTATTTGATTCCCCAACCTGATTAACCCAACCTTTTTGATCGTTATCATCATTGTTGTTGCCCTCTATTTCATTTATTTCACCAATGTCATGATCCCCTCCCTCCTGATGCGACCTAATCTCTTGGGTATTCCAATCATTTCTGTCGCCATTTATTT
>NZ_SMMB01000219.1 GCF_009711365.1 Xanthovirga aplysinae
ATTCCAATCATTTCTGTCGCCATTTATTTCATTAATATCCTCAACAATATCGTTATTATCGCCCTCTTGGCTAGCCCAGATTTCTTGACGGTTGTGGTCATTGTTATTACCACTTATTTGATTTACATCGTCAATGTCCTGATCATCCCCATTCTGATCAGCCTCAATTATTTGGCTATTTCCATCATTTCGGTTTCCATCAATTTCGTTACTAAAATCGATATCTTGCAGTTCTCCGTCTTGCCGGGCTCTTAACCTTTGGGTGTTCCAATTGTTGTTATTGCCTTCAAAATCATTTACGTCATTAATTTGCTGTTCATCCCCATCTTGTCGGGCCCACACGGATTGTTGATTTTGTTCATTACGATTGCCATCAATCAAATTGTTATTATTAACTTCATGTGGATCGCCATTGCCATTTTGCCTAAAAAGAACGGACTGTTTATTATGGTCGTTATTATTCCCCGTTATGTGGTTATTTTCGAGTGCCCTATGCCCCCCGCTCTGGGCACCCACTGCATTTTGGTTGTTGTGGTCATTTCCTTGGGCCATAGCAAGGTGTGCTATACCGTAAATGGCCAGGATGGTTAGGATTACTTTTTTCATTTTTTTAAAACATTTCACGAAGGTGAAAGGGGTAAATTAGTGGTCAAAAGAAGGTAATAAATGAGGGAATGTCAAAAGGAAGGTTAAAAGCTCAAATAGAATAACCCAAAGTTGCAAAGCCCCATTGGA
>NZ_SMMB01000847.1 GCF_009711365.1 Xanthovirga aplysinae
TTTTCATAAATTCCGAAACATTTTTTGTAAGAATATTAGAAATCATTTAAACCCTCAAAGGGTAGAATATGTACCTGAAATAAAGGAAAATTACTTTCACTTACCCTCCTAGTTGAAGTAATGGACATAGCAGAAATACACCACATATTTTGTATATTTAGCTTGAAACATACCCCATATGTGACATACAACATTGATAGCATTTAATATAAAAGTGAAAAAAATGGCAGTAAAAAAAACAAAAGCTCCTTGGACTAAATCCCCATCAAAAAACAGTTGATCTTAATTTCAATTATTTGGGTTTTGAGCTTTACTTTATTGCTTATAGCAGCCACTGATTTATTTAGGGAAAACCTTTTTCAGCAGAAAAATTTGATTGTTAATTTTCTCTTATTGATGTCAACCTTCTCCCTATTTAAATTGTATTTGAATTATTGGAAAAAAAATAACCTGAGCTGAAGGTTGTTTCATTTAGTTCCTTTAGAATTTTAATAGGAAAATTAATCAAAAGGTGAGGTAAAATTGAAAGAGAAATAAATAATACAATTTATTTTACTAATGGGAGGAATGAAAATCCACTACATAAACCTATTGATTTAAGAAAATCCATTGTAGACTAAAATAGCAAAATGCTAACACTATGTAAAAATAATAACAACCCTAGCCCTGCAGCAGAAACTCAAACTACAATTTTCACATTGATCCATGTGCGTCACTAGTAAAGTATAGGAAAGCCCTTGATTGAAACATAAAATAATTTAAAATGAAAGCTGCTGTCTATGAAAGATATGGCCCCCCAGAGGTTCTACAGATTAAGGAGGTTGCAAAACCTGTCCCAAAGGATAATGAGGTATTAATCAAAATTTTTGCAACTACCGTAACCGCAGAAGACCCAAAACAAAGAGGTCTTTCTTTTCCTCCTTTAATTCGAATCCCTTTTGGAATAATGTTTGGCTTTAAAAAACCTAGAAAAAAAATCTTGGGTTTTGAATTAGCTGGCGAAATAAAATCCTTAGGAAGGAATGTAAAACGGTTCAACATTGGGGACAAAGTTTATGGGTACACGGGCTTGAGTTTTGGGGCTTACGCTGAATACAAGTGTATGCCAGAGAATGGTTTGTTCTCAAAAATGCCAACCAATTTGAACTATGAGGAGGCAGCTGCAATACCAAATGGTACGCTAACCTCCCTGGTTTTTCTTAAAAAGAAGGGGGGCATTCAACCAGGGGAAAAAGTACTTATTTATGGGGCATCTGGAGCCGTAGGTACAGCTTCTGTACAGCTTGCCAAGTATTTTGGGGCATCTGTAACAGGTGTTTGCAGCACTAAGAACTTAGACCTGGTAAAGTCTTTAGGCGCTGATAAAGGTAATTGATTATACAGAAGAAGACTTTACCCAATCTGGTGAAACCTTTGACATCATTTTTGACACAGTCGGCAAGACCTCCCTTTTAAAGTGTAAAAAAATGTTAAATGAAGGCGGACGCTACCTTTTAACTGAATTTGGGTTAACTGAAATTATGCAAATGCTATGGACCTCTATGGTAGGAAGGAAAAAAGTGATAGGAGCAGCTTCAAATCTTAGTTGGAAGACGGAAGACTTACATTTCCTAAATAAAATTATTGAAGAAGGTATGCTCAAACCGGTTATTGATAGAAAATATCCTTTGGAACAGATTGTTGATGCTCATAGGTATGTCGAACAAGGCCACAAAAAAGGAAATGTAGTCATCTCGATAGATTGAGAAACAAAAATATACTAACGAACAATATTGCATTTGGTATAAGGTCCCCTATTTGTCACACTATTCTTTTAGGCTGCTCAACAAACAACCCATTAAGCTATATCATATTGAAAAACAGTTTTTTAAACATATTTTATTCAATAACTTCACTGCATGATTAAATATTTATCTTTACTTTTTATATTCTTCTTTTCCCTAACATTGAAGGCGCAAGATAATGATAAATTAGAATGGGAATTGCAAAGGGCTCTTGAAAATGAAAACCTTAAAGGGGCTGTTTGGTCTATGCTTTCTGATAATAAAATTACAATGGGAGCAGTAGGCTTGAAAGATGTAGGTTTGGGAGAAAAATTAACGGTAAAAAATAAAGTACAAATTGGTTCGATTACAAAAACCCTAATCGCTACAGGAATCTTACGGTTGGCAAGTCAAGGTAAGTTAGCAATTGATTCTCCAGTGAATAAACTTTTAACCGACCTTTCATTTGACAATCCTTGGGAAAAGACGAATCAAGTAACTATAAGACATTTGTTAAATCATACCTCTGGTTTAGAGGATGCAAGGTTTTGGCAAATTTTCAGTAAGAAACCCACTCCCTACACCCCTCTAGAGTCCGTCTTTAAAAAAAATCCTTCCGTGCTAAAAATCCGGACAAAACCGGGAAAACGATTTTCCTATTCTAATATGGGATATTGTATGCTTGGATTGATTATCGAAAGGGTAACAGGAGAACCTTATGAGGAATATCTTGATGCAAATTTGCTGAAGCCCTTGGGAATGAATAATAGTACTTTTCAATTTTTGTCCCAGGAAGGAACTTACACCGACCCTGCTCTGGCTATGGGACACTTTGATGATGGTACAACTCAAAAAAACTTGCCCATGTACCTTAGGCCTGCGGGGCAGTTCTCTACAACGGCTGGCGATATGGCTTTATTTGCTAAATTTTTAATGAGTGATGGTTTAATAGATGGAAAAATTTTTGTTGAAAAAAGATTATTAAACCAAATGGGCAAACCAACATCAACAGAAGCTAACGAAAATGGCCTAAGTTCAGGATACCAATTTGGTTTAAGTTATAGAGACCGTTATGGAGTTGTAGGCTATTTTCATCGAGGAAATATAATTGGGTATAGAGCAACATTTTATTTGTTTCCTGAACAAAACAAAGCTTTCTTTATCAGTTTTAATACAGATAGTGAAACCGCAGATTATCAAATGTTTAACGCAATTTTTATAAACCAATTAGGAATAGAAAAACCGAAAAAAGAAATACCAACCGTAAACCTACCCCTTAATATTGAAGAATTTGAAGGATACTACAGATTGAAACCGATTCGATTTCAAATGTTTGCTTATGCGGAATTGCTTTTCAATTCAATAAAGGTGATTCAAACAAATAATACGCTGACTATTCAATCGCTCCAAAATGATAGTTATGAACTTTTACCTTTAAGTGAAAACCTTTTCAAAAAACAAGACAGAGTGAAGGCTTCACATGTTTTATATGAATTGGAGGACACCAAAATACTCAGTGATGGTCTAAAAACTTATGAAAAAATAAGTCCATTTTACCTGATTACTATGTGGATAAGCTTGATACTTGGGTCATTAGGAATATTAATTATTTTGATTAAAGGTCTACTATTGTTCCTGCGCAAGAAACTATTTGAAAGTAAGCAAGTTATTACAATTCCATTTTTATCTATTGTCAGCTTATTCATTACTATCCCTTTCCTTGTGAATCAGTCCTTTTTAGAAATAGGAGATCTAACTTTTACAAATGCTTCCATGGCGCTTGTTTCTGGAATTTTACCTTTTGCAATGATTATAGGGTTGATTAAAAGCTGGCAAAATAAGGTGATTAAGAAAGTATTAACAATCGATTTAATAGGAATGTTATTCGCCCTCCAATGGACAATTATTTTAGTTATTTGGGGAGTGATTCCCTTTATGCTATGGATATAGTTAAGGTCAATTGGTAAAAAAAACAATTATTTTTTGCTGCAATTGGCTTTTAAAGTCCTGCTCTTCAATATTTTTATCATTCGTAGCCTCCAGCTTTGAACTCAAATAGGACCTCGATCAGGCTTCCAAAACTCCATTTTCACTTCAAAACAATAAATTTAGACAAGCTC
Organism: Xanthovirga aplysinae; assembly: GCF_009711365.1. Classification (GTDB taxonomy): domain Bacteria; phylum Bacteroidota; class Bacteroidia; order Cytophagales; family Cyclobacteriaceae; genus Xanthovirga; species Xanthovirga aplysinae. Next base: position 3,884 of record NZ_SMMB01000847.1, read on the forward strand.
TAAAGATATCTCATCCTCTCACCTATTTATGGAAAAGTAGGGCCATTTTCCAAAACAGGCTCCCTTCACTCCTTTTCTGCAGCAAGAATAAATATCATTCCTAAAATTGCAATTTCGCACTTTCTCATCTTCACCTCAATCAGAAGCTGGGATTTTCCTTTGGCCTATTGAAAACTTCTCCTTCAAGTACCATGGATTTTGGACATGCAATTTCAGGAAACTTCTGTTATTAAATTTCTTTCAGCATAATTATCTAATTGTTCTTCCCAAGAATAATCCTTATAGATCAGTTTGTATGCACTAAAGTCTTTGCCAAGTTGCTGGTTTATTATTTTTCTGACTCCTTTTGTTCCTCCGAAATCCTTTAAAAACCACTTGAATAATTTACTAATGTGTACCTCTTTTTTATGATCTATGATTTCAGTGTCTCCCTCAATAAAAGAAAGGGCTGCAAATTCCAACTGTTGTTCTAGTTGACCCACAGAATAAAATGCGATAGGAGGACAGCTCTTAGCACCACAGTTCAGGGCAAAATGAATCCGGTAATCAATGAAATTCACTGCCCATTTTTTAATCAAGGAGGAAGTAAATGGGTTGGACAAATATCCCAATGAATATTTATAACGGAAACGCCTTAAGATACCATGTTCAATATCATCAAGGCTGAATTTCTGTCCAGCTATAGTAATGTATTTTTCACTGAAGATCTTTGGTTTCTTAAGATTATTGTATTTTCTCAAAATCTGAAAAAATGAATTATAAGTATTTATCCAAAAGGCTTTTTTATGAGTGTCATCAGGGAGTTGTTTTTCGAGCT
>NZ_SMMB01000189.1 GCF_009711365.1 Xanthovirga aplysinae
AGAATTTTACTTTTTGCTCAAATTCTAGTTGGTGTTTTAATCCAACTATGGAAACATCCAATAACAGCTTTCAGAAAAAGAAGAGGGGAAAAAAACCTTCTATCCGAAAAAGGGCCTATCAACAGCTAAGAGGTTTTTCCCCTATTATCGCTTTTCTAGCATGCTTAGGTTCATTCCAAACCTCCTTTGGGCAAACAGGGAATGTGTTTGGTCCCGGCTCAGGGGGACAAATTATTCAAAGAGGTTCTTATAATAGTTTTTTTGGCTATCGTGCGGGTCTCCAAACTGTGGATGCCGACGGTAATACTTTTATCGGTTATTATGCAGGTGCCTCTGAGCCCGGTGGTAATAATTTTGGCGGTTCATGGAATACTTTTACAGGATATCAAGCGGGGCATAATATTCAAGCCGGAAATTCCAATAGCTTTTTAGGAGCCAATGCTGGGTTCTCAAACTTTTGGGGTAGTAACAATACTATTGTAGGGAGTGAGGCTGGCTTCCAAAATGAAAGTGGAAATGCAAATGTTTTTATAGGATATCAGGCCGGCTACAATGAAACGGGTAGCAATAAACTCTATATTGACAATAGCAATACCTCCAGCCCTTTGATTTACGGAGATTTCGCATCT
>NZ_SMMB01000543.1 GCF_009711365.1 Xanthovirga aplysinae
CACTTGGAGATTATGATAATTAATGTTGAATACCCCATCGTCCAGAAGAATAGAAAGAAATCTTTTTATTAAAAGGGTTCCAAAACTCTTCTATTTCCAATTCCTTTTTAACCTATGGGAAGAGCACGTATCACAGCTTCCTCAAATAGTATTCAAACTTTTCTTTGTTAAAGGCAAATCCAGTTTCTACTAGGTTGTAATACCTTTAGGGCGATTTGATGATGAGCTATGGGGCCATGCTGAGTGTAATTTTTTGATGAATTAAATGGATTAATTTGGAATAAATATTTACTGGTTTCTTTATTTGAAAATAAGGTTATTTATTAAATCAAATTAATAATTTCCATTTTTTTAGTAATTTATATGATATATGGAAAAATATTAAGCCAATAACATGCGAAAGAAAAACTTGAAAAACCAATCAAAACTATCGCGGCGGCGTTTTTTAGGGCTGTCAGCTATTGGGACAGCCTCAATAATGGGCGCCTCCACAGTTAGCTTATTAAGCTGTTCATCTGATCCAAAGATTCTATTCCCCAAAAAACCAGGAAGCAGTCCCCAAGGGACATCTTTAGAAAAATCCGAATATTCAGCAATTATTATCGGTACGGGCTATGGGGGAGCCGTTTCTGCTTTACGTTTAGGAGAAGTGGGGGTGGACACCCTGATGTTGGAAATGGGTAGACTTTGGGATAGTCCGGGAGCAGATGGTCAGGTGTTCTGTAAAATGACAAATCCTGACGGACGTGCTATGTGGTTCAAAAATCGCACAGAGGCACCACTAAGTCAATTTCTTTGGATTGATGCTGTAAACCAAAATATTGAGCCTTACGCCGGAGTATTAGACCGCCTCAATTATGAGAATATGTCTGTTTATGTGGGTAGGGGAGTAGGAGGGGGCTCCTTGGTGAATGGAGGGATGGCGGTTACTCCACCTATGGATTACTTTCGAGAAATCCTTCCTCAAGTGGATGCTGCAGAGATGTATGGGAAATATTTTCCACTGGCCAGTATGCATTTGGGGGTTAATCATGTGCCAACGGATTTGCTGGAGGAATCTTCTTATTATCGTTTTGCCAGGGAAGGAAGAGAACAAGCACATAATGCAGGATTTAGAACTAGCTTGGTGCCTAATGTTTATGATTTCAGTTACATGCAGTCGGAAGAACAGGGTACTGTTTATAAATCTGCTTTCGACGCAGAGGTTATTTATGGGAATAATGCTGGGAAAAGGAGCCTGGATAAAACTTATTTGGCAGAAGCCGTGGGAACTGGGAATGTAACCATCAAAGCCCTTCATAGGGTGGAAGAGATAAGTATTGATAGCAGAGGGTACTACAATTTAGAGGTAAGTCAAATCGATGAATATGGAAATTTGTTGGCTCAGCATCATTTTAGTTGCAAGCATTTGATTTTAGGGGCAGGGTCTGTGGGGTCCACTGAAATGTTAGTGAAAGCAAGGGATAGTGGAAAATTACCCAATCTGAATTCAGAGGTAGGAAAAGGATGGGGAAATAATGGAAATGTAATGACCGCCAGAGCCAATCATATGTGGAACCCTACCGGTATAAAACAATCAACGATTCCTACTTTGGGTATTAACGATTGGGATAATCCTGTTAATCCGGTCTTTGCAGAGATAGCTCCATTGCCGGCTGGTTTTGAGCACTGGATAAGTTTGTATTTGGCGATCACCAAAAACCCAGAGAGAGGGCATTTTGAGTTCGACCCTGTAACTGGTAAGGTAAACCTCAAATGGGGGGCAGCACAAAACCAACCTTCTGTGGATTCGGCTAAGGCCATGTTTGATAAAATTAATTCAGCAAACTTTACCATATATCGCTATGATTTGTTTGGGGATAATAAAGCCTTTGCCGATGACTTTACATATCATCCATTAGGAGGATGTGTTTTGGATAAGGCTACAGATAATTTCGGACGATTAAAAGAATATGAAAATCTATATGTAAATGATGGCTCTCTTATTCCAGGTAATACTGGGGTAAATCCTTTTCTGACAATTACTGCGCTTGCCGAACGGAATATTGAAACGATTATTAAGGAGGATATTCTTAGCTAACCGCCTTTTAAGTTTTTAGATAAGGTAATAAGGCTGCCCCTTTTTTGAGACAGCCTTATTCAATTTAATGTTCCTTATTTTTAGATCATTTTTTTAGACCATTCATACTTTGGAATATAGAAATTAAAATCTTGCTTAAAAGTCCTTTTTCTTATTTGACCAAAATTCTGCTTCTG
>NZ_SMMB01000618.1 GCF_009711365.1 Xanthovirga aplysinae
TTATTCGAATTTGTAAGAGAAAGGTAAGGATTTGTGTACTTATGTGAATTTTGAAACTAGTCTATTTTAATGTAAAAAGGTAAACGAAAATACCGGCCTTATTCCACCTCTTAACTAAATGGGACTGTGCATATAATCTTGTCTTAATATATTGTTCGTTCTTCACTATTTTAGGAGTACTCTTTGCATTCTAATCCTTATTGAGTTCCTTTGTGAACTTTTCCATTTATTTCGCCGAATTAAATTGAAGAAATGGCTGCTTTAGGAAGACATATTATTGTTGAGCTATATAAATGTGATCCTGAGATTTTAAGGGATGTTGTACTTGTGCGTAAAAGAATGGAAGAAGCAGCACAGGAAGCAGGCGCTACCATAATTAATTCTACCTTTCATCATTTTTCTCCACTTGGTGTTTCCGGAGTGGTAGTAATACAGGAAAGTCATTTGGCCATTCATACCTGGCCGGAATATGGATATGCTGCAGTAGATTTGTTCACTTGTGGGAATTCTGTAAATCCATGGGCTTCTTATCAATATCTAAAACAGGCTTTTAAAGCGGAGCATGGATCTTCCAAGGAATTGAGTAGGGGAGAGGCTGATCTATTAAGTAAAAATGGTCTTAACTTTGAATTCGTCAGGGATCAAAAATCTCTAGAAAATGGAAAGAATAACTGCCCAACTGATTCGATTTGGTTTACAGAGCGGGATGAAAATATAGCTTTATCTTTAAAACATAGGGGAGATAAGCTTTTTGAGAGGCAGACCCCTTTTCAGAAAGTGGAAGTCTATGATACCTATGCCTATGGAAAAATGCTTACTCTGGATGGAATTGTAATGACTACGGAAAAAGATGAATATGTATATCATGAGATGATTGCTCATGTTCCCACTTTTTCACATCCAAATCCAAAAAGAGCCTTGGTAGTTGGTGGGGGAGATGGAGGTACAGTGAGAGAGCTGCTTCGTCATGAAAGTTTGGATGAGGTAGTAATGGTTGAAATTGATGAACAGGTCATTGAGGCTTCGCGGAGGTTTTTAACCTCTCAGTCTTCAACTTTAGATCATCCCAAAATGAGGCTTATTATTGAGGATGGAATTCAGTTTGTCAAGAAAACAGCCCAGGAATCTTTTGATTTGGTCATAATTGATTCTACCGATCCAATAGGGCCAGGAGAGGGATTGTTTTCAGAATCTTTTTATCAAGATGTGTACCGTGTTCTCCGAAAGAATGGAATTATGGTTACCCAGAGTGAATCACCTCGTTATAATCAAAAGGTTTTCAAGAAGGTTTTTGATTTGTATAAACGCATTTTTGGAAGAAACCAAGTGCATTGTTATTTGGCTCATATTCCTACTTATCCCTCAGGGATGTGGAGTTTTTCTTTTTGTTCTAAAGGGACTTTGCACCCTTTGAATAAAATGAATCATGATGGAATTGAGGATTTTGTAGAAAAACATGATTTACAATATTATAATAGTTCTATTCACCAAGCAGCCTTTGCTTTACCGGGCTTTGTGAAGAAACAGCTTTTGTAACCACTTTAAAAGGAAAACTTACTTAATTATTGATTTGTACCCATAATTGCGAATTACTGACTTAATTGATTTAGGATTCTGTTTTCAGTTTGAGTATCCCCCTTTTGATCCAAATAAATCTTATCTCCAAATTCGTAATTCTTGTTTGAATATTTCATTCTCTTATGACAAAAGAAGATTATATTAATACCTTTGATCCAAATGGTGTAGGTGTACCGGGAAGCCTTTTTGGTCTTCCTTTTTCACCGGAACTAGCTGAAGTAGTGGTTATTCCAGTTCCCTGGGAGGTTACCGTATCCTACAGTGCAGGAACTATTGAAGGGCCTCTAGCTATATTGGAAGCTTCCCCACAACTAGATTTATATGTGAAAGATATTCCTGATGCTTGGAAAATGGGAATTGCCATGTTGCCTGTTTCCAATTATTGGGCCAATGAAAGTGATACCTTGCGCGCCCAGGCTGAAAAGTACATCCGGTGGTTGGAGGATGGGGGGCCTGAAACTCGTGATGAGGGAATAATGGCTACTGTTAGTTTGGTAAATACGGCTTCAGCCAAACTTAATGAATGGGTAAAAGCCCAATCGTTACGGTTGATGGATAATGGTAAAGTGCCTGTTGTTTTAGGAGGGGATCATAGCACCCCTTTGGGATTGATCAATGCATTGGGAGAAAGACACAAAAGTTTCGGAATCTTACAGATTGATGCTCATGCTGACTTAAGGGAGGCTTATGAAGGATTTGAATACTCTCATGCTTCTATTATGTATAATGCCATGAAAAATGATAAAGTCAGCAAATTAGTTCAAGTGGGTATCAGGGATTATTGTGAAGAAGAAGCCAATCGTGTGCAGGACTCCAACGGACGAATTGTTTCTTTCTATGAAAATGATTTTAGGGAGAAAATGTATGAAGGTGGGAGTTGGAAATCGATTTGTGAAGAAATTGTTAGTGAATTACCACAAAAGGTCTATATAAGTTTTGATATAGATGGTCTGGACCCTAAACTTTGTCCCAATACAGGTACTCCAGTACCAGGTGGGTTGGAGTTTCATGAAGCCATGTTTTTAATTAAACACCTGGTACGATCCGGGCGTGAGATCATTGGCTTTGATCTTTCTGAAGTTTCTCCCTCAGAAAATACTGAAGACCAGTGGGATGGAAATGTGGGTGCCCGAGTATTGTATAATTTGGCTAACTTTTTAGGGGTTTCGCAAAAAAAGTTAAAAATGTTTTAAAACAAGG
>NZ_SMMB01000476.1 GCF_009711365.1 Xanthovirga aplysinae
ATAAATTTTGATTTAACTCAAAAAGAACGCTTAGATCTTTTTCAATTCACAATCTCATCTTTAGAGAATTATTATAAGAGAACGGAAGCTTATAAAGTTTCTCCTGAGTTGGATATAAATGAGATTGTAGATGTGGTGAGAAAGCATGATTTCAATTCCAATTTATCGCCTCGTGAAGCCATCAGTACAGTAATAGCAGCATTGGAAAAATATACTGTTCATACTCCACATCCAAAATACTATGGATTATTTAATCCCAGGGCAAATTTTTCAGGAATAATTGCAGATCTTATTACAGCGGTATTTAATCCTCAAATGGCGGCCTGGAGCCATGCTCCTTATGCTGCAGAGGTGGAAAATTATCTGATTCAGGAATTTGGTAAGAAGTTTGGTTATAATGCACAAAAAATTGATGGAACCTTTGCTTCAGGGGGGACAGAGGCCAATTTAACAGCTGTTTTATGTGCGTTAAACGAAACTTTTCCAGATTATGCAAATAATGGTTTAATGGGAATGAAGGGAAGACCTTTGATTTATTGCTCAACTGAGGTTCATCATTCTATCGTGAGAGCCGCCAGAACGGTTGGTCTTGGTTTGGATTCAGTTAGAATAGTGAACGTTAATTCAGACCAAAAAGTGGATATTGATGATTTGAATTCTAAAATTAAAGAAGATTTAAAGAAAGGTAATCAACCATTTATGATTATTGGAACTGCGGGTACAACTGGTTCAGGGGTAATTGATGATTTGAATAATCTCTCTAAGGTTGCCAACAAATATAACTTGTGGTTTCATGTTGACGCAGCTTATGGGGGAGCCGCTATTCTAAACAAAAAATTAAAAAATTTGCTCAAGGGGATCGAAAAGTCAAATTCCATAACTTTTGATATTCATAAATGGATGTCCGTGCCAATGGGAGCCAGTTTGTTTTTGACATCAAATAAAGAAATCCTCGGAAAAACTTTTAGAATTGCTACTGAATATATGCCTAAAGAGGGAAATGGTTTGCAAATTGTTGATCCATTCTCTCATTCAATTCAATGGTCCCGAAGGTTTATAGGATTAAAACTTTATTTATCTCTTTTAATTTTTGGATGGGAGGGGTATGAAAAGACAATTGAACACCAAAGAAAAATGGGAGCTTTCTTGAAACTTAAACTAGAGGACTCCGGATGGCTTATAAAAAATGACACTTCTTTACCCATTGTATGTTTTACTGACGAGGAACTACAGTTTAATAGTTCGTTTACTTCCTCAATTTGTCAGAAATTAATTGCTTCTGGGAAGACCTGGATTTCCGTATATCCAATTGGAGGAATCAATACCCTGAGGGCTTGCATAACTAATTACTCCACAAATGAAAACCACCTAGAAGAACTGGTAATGTTGTTGAATGAAGAAAGAAAGAAGTTTCAAAGGAAAGAAGAGAAAGTGATTCAAGATTAAATTTTTTTTAAAAAACAATAAACCAAACCTGGTTTAAATTTTCAACTGAGGATGAATTATTTGAAGTAATTAGTTTTATCAAAATCTTGAAGTAAACTAGGTGAGAATATTGGTTTCTGTATTTATAAAATATATGAGAAAAATTGTCCCTTATTTCAGTCAATCCATAAGCCTTAACTAAAAGTTTCAAAGGAAAAATGGAGAAAGTACTACTTATAATAGATGTTCAAAATGATTATTTTGAATTAGGAAAAATGACCCTGTTAAATTCTGAAAAGGTGAGTTTAAATGCAAAATGATTGTTGACTACTTTTCGAAATCGCCATTTTCCTGTGGTTCATATTTAGCATTTATCTAAAGGAAAAGATGCAACTTTTTAT
>NZ_SMMB01000672.1 GCF_009711365.1 Xanthovirga aplysinae
ATAATGGTCTAGGCAAAAGGAATAAATAAATTCTTATAATAATTCAAAAAATCATTCGAAATTGAATAAGATTTAAAAATTTATTTTTATATATTTAAGTACATTTAATCACTGATATAAAAAGGAAAATCTCTCCCCCAAAATAATCCTCATTAATTTCATTATTCCTTTTATTATCCAATTATTGAAGACCACGCTTAAAATTTAATCCCGCTGGAAAACTTGAAAGGTTTTCAGCGAACACCTCATATTACCCTTAGTAATCATTCCCCTATTTCGTAAAATATTTATCAAAAATGAAAGCAGTATTATCTTACCTATTCCTAAGAAAATTCGCATTTGTTGTACTCTTACTACCTATGTTGATCTTTATTCCTTACAAAGGAGTTTCTGTGCCTCCCTTTCTTAATTCGGATATTCTGAATGGTAGTAATGACAATTTTTTACTTACAGCAGATACTAGTAGAAACTCCCTAAGCTTTTCAAATTTTGAGGTAGATTTTAAAGGAAAAATCACAGTGACAGAAGATGATCGGGATATTTGGGAAATCTCATCGGGAGGCTTTCTGATTATTGGTCGAAAGAATTTTGGTGAAAGCAAAAGAGTGGAAATCAGAGGAAATCTGGATGGGAGTCTTACCAGGAGATATTATGAGGGCCGAAAGAAGTTAAAGTTTGAGCCTGAAGGTAGAGAATGGTTGGAGGAAGTATTATTGGAAGTGCTAAGGACCACCGGTATTGATGCAAAAGCTAGAGTGGACCGACTTTACCAACGTGGAAAAGTGACAGCTGTACTTCATGAAGTAAGTTATATACCAGAGATTGGTGTAAAAACTCAGTATTTAGATTATTTATTAAATAAAACGGAAATGAGCGATCCGGAACTCTCTCATATTACAGAAGTAATCTCCACTTCCATAGATACAGATACCCGACGAGCTTATTTATTGGAAAAGCACAGCGGCATATTTATGAGGAATGAACATCGGGCCAAGGCATATTTTAATTGCCTGTTTGGCATAGGCTCAGATTATGAAAGAAAGAGGGTGCTGAATCATTTGTTGAAGGAATATAAATTCAATACAGAAGTTTTTAGAGAGCTATTGGCCTCTATTCAAAGATTAGCCTCATCAAAGGAAAAGGTAGAAACATTAATTAAGGTAAACAATATATTCATTGATGAAGCAGAATCATGCGAAGGTTATTTTAGAATACTTGATGGAATGAATAGTGACAAAGATAGGGCCTATGTGATGCGAAACCTTTTGGAACGTAATCAATATTTGGGAGGGGAATGTATGAAACGGTATTTAAAAAGTGCGCGAAGGATTAATTCTGACAGTGAAAAATATCAAGTACTAAAAGAAGTGATTCCGGCATTTAATGTTGACCCTCAGTTTGTTCTTGCATTTTTTGATGTGATTATCAGTTTTGGAAATGATGTGGAGCAAGGTAATTTGCTTAAAGATCTACTTATGAAAAGAAAATTGGATGTGTTTGCCCAATCACAATTATTTGAAGTCATAAGTCAGATGTCTTCCGATGGAGGAAAAGTTAATTCATTGTTCCTGGCCATCAAAAAAATAAAGGTGACCAATCAGACACTGGAAAGTTTTTATGATGCGGTGAATAGTATTAGTAATAGTAGCCGAAAAGCAGAAGTGATGATCCATCTGGTTCAAACAACTAAATTAGAGGAACCTCATAAGGTTGAATATTTTAGGTCACTTCAGCAGATGTCTTCGAATAAGGAAAAATTGAAAGTTCTAATGAAGACTGCCGAGGTGATTGAAGATGAAGATCTGAAGTCCATCGAAGGGTATTTACAGACAGTAATAGCAATTTCTGGAAATTCGGAACAGAGCGCTGCCCTTAGAGAATTAGCCTCCAAGGTAAGACTTAATAAATCTGCCTTAATCGCCTTCTTGGATGTAAGTTTGTTAATTGCTTCCAATACTGAAAAGGCAGAAGTCTTGCTAAAAGTAAGTAATATGATTCCTAAAGGTGATAAAGATGTTGAATATGCTTATAAAAAAGTAGTACGTTCTATAAATTCTGATCATGAATATCGAAGAGTAATAGAATACTTAGAAGCCAATGGAACCTTTTTGTAGAGGTTAGGATTAATTGATCAATTGGGACAGCATTTAAAAATTTTCTGTGTGGTTTGAATTAAAATCTTACCTGGTGACTCCACGCCGGAAATCAATGTCGCCATCACAAAAATTATTTTTAACCTTTAAAAAGAAACAACATTAAATTTGGCCAAAAAATGTGAGTTTTATCGGCAAAAAGTAAAGAGGATTATTATGTCAGTTAATAATCCTTTTATTTTAGCTGCAATGCGCTTCAATTACCTCTTTTAGTTGTATACCAGGTACAGCCCCGGAATGTCTCCACTTTATTTCTCCTTTTTTAAATAAAATAAATGTAGGCACTCCCCTTACTTCAAAAGCATCAGCAGCTTGTGGATTTTTGTCCACGTCCACTTTTATGATCTTTGCCTTTTCCCCGATTTCTCCTGCTATTTCTTGCAATACGGGGGTCATCATTTGGCAAGGGCCACACCAGTCGGCAGTAAAATCTACTAATACCGGAGTGTTGGAATTAATGAGTTCATTAAAACTTGTCATCAGTAAACCTTTCAATTTCTATTTTTTCCCTGTCCAAGGAGTAATGCCACTTCCTTAAGTGAGGTTGTTGGCATTTTTATATTTTAAAGATTTTAGGAAGTTTATCAAACCCCTATGTTCCTTAATTATTATTCATCATTCATTGTCACAAAGAGGAGTACCTATTTATTTAATTTTTATTTTGGGTTAAAGCCTGATGATGATCCTTTTTATTTCTTTATTTACTATAAACTAGTTATTTATTTTAAGTTTTTCCTTTGTAAAATGGAATCGTAAGGTGGTTTCTCACCCTTATGAATCATTTTTATTTGTAAGGCCATGTTTGATGCCTGAGTCTTTCGAAAAGGTTTGTATATTTAATAAGCTGGAAGAGGCCTGTATTTCCTCATCTTCCTCTTTGTATTTGGGTTGCTTCATTGGAGTTTCACCAGATGAAAGACCTTTTATGGCCTCAAACAGTAGGAAGCCTCCTACTACGTAGCCTACCCAATGAGATTCATAAATGGAACTGAAGAGGAAAACTAGTCCAAGAAGTAACTGAAAGATTCTAAGCCAAGACCATTTTTTTT
>NZ_SMMB01000489.1 GCF_009711365.1 Xanthovirga aplysinae
AAGGTATTTTAAAAGAGTTTTCTCAAAAAAGTATTGTCGTAGAATATATGGTTCGGGAAGACATGAGCAACCCTGCGGGAACCCTACATGGAGGGATGAGTGCCTTAATTATGGATGAGATAATTGGGTTCCATAACTTTTGCCTTCGGAATGATAACCTATACACATCCGTGAACCTAAATGTAGACTTTCTCGCTCCTGCCATAATTGGAGAAAAAATAACTGCCTATTCAAAAATTATCCGAAAAGGGAGACAATTAAATCATTTCGAATGTACAATTACTAACAGCAAGGGAAAATTGGTTGCAAAAGGGAGCTCCAACCTCATTTGTACCCCTTTTAAATTGAAAGATGTGATACAAAAATAAGAAAGAACCGAAAATAAATATTGGGGGAGCATTAATTTAGTTCAAAATAGGGACACTGGATTATGTCCCCATTTTTACTAATCTTTATGAATTCCTAAAGCAAGAACCTGAAAAAAAGGTATTTTGAAATTCAAGAAAACTCCCAGGAAGTACCTAACTTCACCAAAAAAGGGAAAAAAGGGGCTAATAGAAGTCCAGGGCTGATTCAAACAATTTTTTCTAAAGAAATCCCCTAAAAATAGTAATTGAACATTACTAAAATACGAAATCCGATGCAGTGTGTGGACTAGATAATACTTTCTGAAAGAGCTCCCATCTCCTTTTCGGATTATCCTCTCTCCCACCATTACGTTCTACGAAATCCTTAATCAAGTCTCTTCCATAATTATAATTAATAACATAAGACCTATTGGCTTTAATAAAAGCTAAACGTTGCTCAGCTCTTTCCCTGGACATTAGAGCATACTTTTCAAGCCAATCTACAACTTCATCATCCGTCATTTTCCCATTCATCCATTGACGGGCAGCTTCATTATCCGCATAAGAAAGTTGATGAACAATCTCTTGTATTTTATAATATTGTTCTGCTTTATTTGGGTCCAAACCGGCTAAGGGAAAAAGGACCTCTTTTTCAAACTTTATCCTTTGCTTACCAGGAAATGCTACTTCAATCCCAAAATTTGCACTGCCTTCTGCTATCAATGATTGAGGACTAAATAAAGGGTAGACTGAAAATTCCACCCATTGGTAAAAATTTACCAGATTCTTTTCTAATAAAACATTATAAACATGATGACCAGGATACCCCTCATGGCAAGCCAAATCAATAGCTCGCTCAATATAAATTGGAAAATCCGTGTTTACCTGAATAAGACTGTAGCTATCACCTTTGTACCAATTGTAACCAGACCACACTTTATCTGTAACATACTCCACCCTAAAACTCTCCTCTTTTGGAAGCTTCAAATGTTTTAAGGTTCTTCTTCTCCCCTCATATACGGCCATTTTAAACACGGTATCAATCTTATTTTTCGGAATTACAAAATCTTTGCGATAATTCAAGTACCGAGTGTTTAATGAACCTTCCCCGGGTAACAGCACTTCCAGTTGTGCCAATATTTTCTCAAAATGAGTTCGATTATTAACGGGTGGATTCGCATCATAAAGTGACTTGGCTTCCTCCTCAAAACTCATTCGCTCTCCATTTCTTAAGGCCAATTGAGCCTTTAGAGCCCTGATTTGTTTTATTAAAAAATTAAACCTTTGTCTTTCAATACCTGAACTCACCGGGGTCCTCAGCCTTTTCATTTGATCCAGCAAGTTGTCTGCTCTTCGATTCAAATCCAGGTAAGGAAAAATCTTTTCTTGCTGTGCAGTTAAAGGAGCTGGCTTTAAACTATCAGGTCCATAATAAGCATCAATATAGGAAGGAACATACTGCCCCGTAATCAAAGCTAACTTTACATATTCCGTAGCCACATTGTTTAATTCCATTTCCCGGGTGTCT
>NZ_SMMB01000442.1 GCF_009711365.1 Xanthovirga aplysinae
TGGAATTTAATGGGAATTCCAATTTCAGTATTACCTTTCTTTTTTCCTTTTCTCTAACTTTTTTACCTTTTGTAAGTTTTCTTTTAGAAAGTTAAGGCTTTCATCTTTTCAAATTGGGAATTTATTTCAAATCACGATTGCTTTTTCATTTCCTTAGTTTTCATTGATTAAAAGTTAATAAGGAGACCTTCATGCATTGAAGCTTCAATCCCAAATTGACAGTAATTGTATAGAAAATGAAAACTGCCAATGGAAAACTAACTATTGGAAAAAGCCATTGAGAAGAAAATTAAGTACTATCCCAAAATTTATTCTTTACCTAGGAATTAAAATAAGGGAGACCAGAAAAATAATTAAAATAAGCTTTGAATCATATTGGATTCTTATCATGAACTCCAAAGTCATCCTAAAATAGATGTTGCTATGACCCGAAAATTTCTTTTTGTGGTAATTCTATGTGGTTTTTTTTTATCAAATTGGGGAATGTCTCAAGAACTAGATACTGGGACTATTCGGGAAATAAAAGCGAAACAATCTGGCTTTGCCAATATTATAGTTACCACAAAAATTGCTTGTGAAGTTTTTGTCAACGGCCAAAGTTTCGGTGTGCTCAGAGGGAAAAAGGTAATTCATGTTGCTGCAAATAAAGGGGATAATTTGCTTCAGGCTGAATCTTTGGAAGAAGGGCATTTATTCGAAAAGATTGTATCATTGAGTGAAGAAGATAAAAACTCTAATAAGCTTGTGATCATTGATTTTGAAGAAGCAATAGTTGAAGAAACATCCTCAAAAAATGTGATTGATGGAATGATTTTGGTAAAAGGAGGAACTTTTATTATGGGAAATAAAAATGGGAATAGCAATGAGATCCCTGAACATCAGGTAACTGTCAGTGATTTTTATATTGGACAATATGAGGTGACTGTAGGGGAGTATCGGAAGTTTTGCGAAGAAACAGGCTATGACATGCCTAAGGAACCTTCATGGGAGTGGAATGATAATGATCCTATGGTGAAGATTACTTGGCATGACGCAGTGGCTTATTGCGAATGGGCGGGAGGTAGACTTCCTACTGAAGCAGAATGGGAGTATGCTGCCCGTGGAGGGGTACAAAGTCAGGGGCATTTGTATAGTGGGGAAAATATATTTGAGAAAGTGGCTTGGCATAATGGAAATTCAAAAAAGAAGGTTCATCCGGTGGGAGACAAGGCTCCAAATGAATTGGGAATTTATGATATGAGCGGAAATGTATGGGAATGGTGTAGCGATTTTTTTAGTACAAGTTTTTATAAAAAAGAAGGCTTAAAAGATCCAAAAGGGCCAAAGAGGGGAAAGTTTAAGGTTCTTCGGGGTGGAAGCTGGAATAATCCACCGGATAGAGGGCGCGTATCCTTTCGCTATAGTTTTGGAGCCAAAGGGTGGGGCAAGCATATTGGATTTAGGATGGTTAAGGATGTGAAATGAAATTAAATAAGTATTAAAAGTTAGAAGTTAAAACCCGGGCCTTTAAGGCCCGGGTTTTAAATCTCTTGTCTGTTCACCATTTTGTCCAGTAAAAATGGCTTTAAGTTTTTTATAGATTAGCTATTAGAGCAAAGAGTTTACTCTCAACCGACACTATCCGGAAAACTGTGTAAGTAGGT
>NZ_SMMB01000268.1 GCF_009711365.1 Xanthovirga aplysinae
CTATGGCCTGTTTTAATCAACCTTTACAAGGTATTGGGATAAAGTGTTAAATTCTTAGGATGATCGAATAAAACAAATGCAATTTAGAGTTGTGGCATCTATTATAGAGGGTGTTTTTTGGAAGAAAGAAGTCCGTTGAAGGGGTAGGGGAGTGAAGCTGTGCTTTTGCAAAATGAGGGGGATGGTAAAAAATGTGGAGTGCACCATGGTGATAAAGAAGGATGGGAAATGGAAGAATTTGCTTAGTATTTTACAGATAGGGTCCATATGATAACAGTCTGAGTTTGCAAGGATGGTTCGGACTTTTTGGGGTAGATAAAAAGAGATGCGATAATATTTAAAAGATTATGCCCAACACATAAAGAGAATCTTATTTTAATGGAGGTTTTTTCTCAAGAAAAACCAAGAAAAGTAAATTTTTTTGTTGTTTAGGTAGTAAGATTGAGTTTGATTCCTCTGAGGTGCGAGTAAAAGAGGAATTCCGGGCTTTCCACAAAGATGGCTCCCGCATTTCAATTCCTCTAAGGTGCGAGTAAGAGTCGGTTTAAGGTTTAAGAAAAAGGCCATGAATAATGGAGGTGGAAGCTTGGTCGATTTGGAAGGCTAATTCCAATCTTATTTCATTTCCTTGTAAATAAAATAGTTGCATCTTTTTATCCTCCTTAAAAGGATAAAGATCTAATCGGCTAAATGTAAAAATCTTAAAGGTTTTATTCGCCCCATGCCGGTAACCTGTATCATGAAGAAATGTACTAAATTCCTTATCGGCTTTTGCAATAACACGGTAAATCCATGCGCTTATCCACCGGTAGTAATCCTTAGGGATAGCGGCACGCTCTTTTTTAGGGGTGAGCGTTAAGGTTAATTGAAATCTCATTAAAACCTGGGAAAATAGTTGGTTTTATATTATGAAAAAGGTGT
>NZ_SMMB01000093.1 GCF_009711365.1 Xanthovirga aplysinae
TTTTCCAGCCACATCAAGCTTTTCTGTGGGTGCGGTTTTACCAATTCCTACATTGCCATTCCCCTTGATAACCATTTTTTCGCTATAATCATTAGAGCCATACGTCCTGAAATGGATTGAACCATCACCGCTTCCATCTGCATCACCTGTAATATAGACCTCCCCATTTGTATAAGGGAGCCATGTATGTGCATTGTCATTTTCTGAGGCAAATTTGATGGTGGCCCCACGTACTTCAAGAGTTGCTCCTGGTGTTGTTGTGCCAATGCCTACCTTGCCGGTATTGTCAATACGCATACGCTCAGCATTGTTGGTGTAAATGGCC
>NZ_SMMB01001260.1 GCF_009711365.1 Xanthovirga aplysinae
TTTTAAATAAAACTGTGAATTTAAAATGAGCCCAACCTTAGTCGTTAGTATTCTAGCTTCCTATTTTGTTGTATTGCTACTGATATCCTACTTCACTTCCCGCAATGCCACTTCCGAAACCTTTTTTACAGCAAATAGACAATCTCCCTGGTATTTAGTAGCCTATGGGATGATTGGGGCCTCCCTTTCAGGAGTAACTTTTATTTCCGTTCCTGGCGAGGTAGGAACAAATGGCTTTGCCTATTTCCAAATGGTTATCGGCTATTTATTGGGCTATTTGGTCATTGCAACAGTCCTCATGCCCCTTTATTACCGCTTACAGCTGGTTTCCATCTATACTTATTTGGAAAAACGTTTTGGTTATTGGTCCTATAAAACTGGGGCATTTTTCTTTTTAATCTCACGGATTATAGGCTCTTCTTTCCGTCTGTTTTTAGTAGCGGGAGTACTGCAATTAGCACTTTTTGATGCTTGGGGAATCCCCTTCTCGGTAACGGTTATGGTCACCATCATACTAATTTGGCTGTATACATTTAAGGGAGGAATAAAAACGGTAGTCTGGACGGATACGCTGCAAACTACTTTTATGCTATTAGCGGTAGTGACAAGTATTTACCTCATCAGCGATGAATTGAACCTTGGCTTTTCTTCTATGATCAGCACTATTAGGGAAAGTGATTATTCCAACACTTTTATTTGGGAATGGACCGCTGGTCGTAACTTTTTTAAGCAATTCTTCTCCGGCGCATTTATTGCTATCGTGATGACGGGCCTGGATCAAGATATGATGCAAAAAAACCTTACCTGTCGAAACCTAAAAGAAGCACAAAAAAATGTTTTTTGGTTCAGTATAGTGCTAGTTATTGTCAACTTATTCTTTTTATCGATGGGTGCCTTGCTTTACATTTATTGTCAACAAAAAGGCATTACCCTACCAGATCGTACTGATAACCTTTATCCACTGCTGGCTTTGGAGCATTTTCCAACTATTGCTGGGGTACTCTTTTTATTAGGCATTACTGCCGCCGCTTACTCCAGTGCAGATTCTGCTCTCACCTCTATGACCACCTCCTTTTGTGTAGATTTTCTTGAGCAGCCCAATGCATCCAAAAAAACAAGAAACAAAGTGCATGTAGGCTTCTCTTTTATTCTATTTGTTGTCATTCTAATTTTCCATGCTATTAATGATAGTAGTGTAATCAGCTCAGTATTTACCGCTGCGGGCTATACCTACGGTCCATTACTGGGTTTATATGCCTTTGGAATGTTTACAAACCGAAATGTTAAAGACAATTGGGTACCCCTCATTGCTTTGACTTCCCCTGTCATTTCATACTTATTAAAAAACAATTCTGAGACATGGTTGTGGGGATATAAGTTTGGCTTTGAAATATTGATTGTAAATGGATTTTTAACTTTTATAGGTTTATGGGCCGTAAGTAACCAAAGTGATGTAAAAGTTAGAAGTAAAAAAGAAGTCGTAATGAATACTTAATTGACAGAACACAAGGGCAGTCCTGTCAAGTGCTGTCATTTGTTATGTATTAGTAAATACCTGGTTTCTTAAGCTCAAAGCATATAAAAAAATCTATTTTCACGACAAATACCTTTGTAAGACCTACACTTTATTTTTGAAAACAATTAATTTAATAGAAGAGAAAGAATCCTAAAAATGATCCTTAGGATTCTATTACCTTAATTAGCCCGTAAAGGATGTATTTTCGTTGAACATTTTTGCCCATAAAATAAATATATAAAAAGGTTCATTTGGTATTTTAACCAATACTTACTTTAAAAACTTAATTGTTCAAAAATGGATTTACTTGTCCATAAATGAACAGAATTAAATGATAAAAACTCGCCCCAGGCATTTAAATAAAGTATTTTTTATAAGGCATCATAATTGTGAAAAAGATTGAAACGCAAATTAATTTTTATGAAAACATTTTTTACTAACCTCCTAATGTTGCTTTTTTTCTCTGCAACTTATGCACAAACGATCTCACTCAAAGATGTTGATCCAGGTGATATCAAAATTCAAGGATTTAGTCTGTCAACTGATGGTTCAATTAACATAAATGGTACCGGATCTGTCCTAAATGATGATTGGCGTTTATTAGTATATTATGGATGGATACTAGATTCAGATTCAAGGAAAGTGGTATGGCATCTTTTTGATTTTATGGAGGATCAGGATGAAGATAAATTGAATGGAAACTTTGATTTTAATACAAAAGTAAACCTTCCCAAAGGAAACTACGAGTTATACTTTGCGGCAATGCACACCAATAGAAATAGGTTTCATGAAAGAGATAGTGAAGAAGATGGGGTAGTACTTGGGTTTTTGGATGCTATTGATTGGGTTTTAAGTTCAAGAAACAAAAGAAAATATAGAAGGAGTATACAAGATGATTTATTTATCCAATTAGAAGGAAGAAACCTAAAACCAATAAATTCTAACAAACTTTTTGAAGACATAAACGAAGAGGCAATTATCTCTTTTACCAAAATCAGAAATGATAATAGACTCAAACAAGGGTTTACCATTTCCAAGGAAACCGATATTCGTATTTATGCCCTTGGAGAAGGAAGGGAAAATGAAATATTTGATTATGCCTGGATAACAGATGCCAATACCGGAAAGCATGTTTATGAGATGGGTTACTCAGACTCTCAGTACGGTGGAGGTGATAGTAAAAACCTAAAAATAGAAGAAACGATTTCATTACCTGCAGGAAGTTATCTAGTAAACTATTCTTCAGATGGTTCCCATTCTTATGAAAAATGGAATGCACTGCCCCCAGACGACCCTCAGTTCTATGGTATTTCTATTTGGCCTGCCTCGATTAAAGACAAAGACCATTTTGTTGAGTTTAAAAAACCAAAGACCATGACTCCTCTTGTTTCATTAACAAAAGCAAGAGATGAAGAAATACTGTCCCAAGGCATTTCCATAAAAAAGAAAATGAATGTTAGAATATTTGGTTTAGGGGAAGAAGGACACGATGGTGATCTGGTTGATTATGGATGGATAGTAAATGCTAACTCCAGAGAAAAGATCTGGAAAATGAAAACTTCAAGATCTAACCACGCCGGTGGAGCAGATAAGAATAGGTCTGTAAAAGCCATTATATCATTAGATCCTGGAGATTATATTGTCTATTATGCTACTGACGATTCCCATTCTTACAGAGATTGGAACTCCGATAAACCATATGAGTCAGAAATGTGGGGTATTACCCTTTGGGCTACTGAAGAATCCGATTTGAGACATGTAAGCACTTTCGATCCCAAAGAATTTAGAAGTGAGGATGAATTGGCCGTGATTACAATGGTGGGAAATGGAGCTCTGGTCAAAAAAACATTTTCTCTAGAAGAAGATACCAAAATCAGAATCTTAGCACTTGGAGAAGGCACAGGTGGAGAAATGGATGATTATGGCTTTATTAAAAATGTGGATACGGGTGAAATTGTTTGGAAAATGAGATATAGAGAATCGGAACACGGAGGAGGAGCTAGAAAAAATCGGGAGTTTAATGAATCCTTTATGTTAGAAAAAGGAACTTATAGGGTCTATTTTGAGTCTGATGGTTCGCATTCTTATGCAAGATGGAATGATGACCCTCCAACCAACCAAGAACTTTGGGGGATTACTGTACTGAAAGATTAATTTTCAATAATTTCACAACACATACCTAAAAGGGGTAGTAGAAAGTTTTTTTCCATTACCCCCTTTTAACCAAATTTAGGAATACCATTATTTCACAGCTTCCTGGATAGTGTTCAAACCAATTAATTATTTTCCTCCCTTTTTGTTTCCTAAGGAAGATGGCACAATGATCTTTTTTGCTTTTATTAAAAAAAAAGGAGAGAAGTACTTTTCTTCGACCAAAGATTTTTCCTCTTTATTTGCATAAATGTTTTGATAAATTTCCAGTTTAAAACCACATTGCTCTAATAGTCTGATATAGGTACTAGCGGACCAAAAAAAGTCATTTAATAACAAGTTCTTCCTTTCCCCTTTTAGAAGTACTTCAATTGCATCTCCCTCTTCTAACTGAGCTTTATAATGATAATCCACAAAAGAAAAGTTGATGCCATTCCCTTTCTCCCAATTAGGTAATAGAAATATAAACTCACCAAAGGGTTTAAGACAGTCGAATACCTTTGAAAATTCATTACTAATTTCCACAGTCGTAGGAAAAACACAGAAGAAAAAGGTAGAAACCACACAATCAAAATAGCTTTTGTATTGACCCCAAAAGGACTTATTACTTATTTGATACTGAATGTTGGATGCCGAATAGTATTTCTCAGCTATCCTTAACATCTTCTCGGCCTTATCAACACCTACCACCTCGCTTTCTTTAAGTTTTCCCAGATCCCGAGTGAAATGTCCTGTACCGCAACCCAAGTCCAAGACCTTTACTTTATTTTTCTCTTTTAAAAAATCCAATACTTTTCCATAACTTATATCCCATGTTCCATTAGGTATTCCTACTACCTCATGATATTTCTCAGCAAGAAAATTATAATTGTCCATATCAACTGAATAAATTTGGATTCCACCTAATGAGCTCCGGCTATAATTCTGTCTGATAGGAGAAGTACTATTTTAATTTAGGGAACCTAAGAAAATTAGGGAAAGTTTCTATCCGAATCTCTTTAATAATGGATTTATTGGGGCCTTTATTTTAGTATATCCCATTTTCTCCTAGAAGAAACTAATATTTACAACAATAATGATTTCTAAAAATAGAAAAAGGTGAAAAGTTGTTTACAACACTTTTTATAGAGAGGCCAAATTTTTATATCTCTGCAGCTAATAGAGTCCGATTCTTATTTTATGTTTGGGAATCACCTTTACATACTGTTACCGGACTATACTAATTGACCTTTAGGTAACTTGCTCCCTTAAGAACAGAATATTATCTTACCAAATCCATACCCATACTAATCCCACACAATTGGGATAAATTCATGGAGAAATACTGAATAGCAAGGTTCATGGCTCACAGCAATCTGATATGGGTTTACTAGCCATAAGCCCTGACTCTTTATACAGTAAATGTTAATGGCAAATAGGAATTAAAAGCATGCAGAAGAGAATAATTAACACTAAAATTGGATATGAAATAACTTCAACAGAGTTTGAAGCAACTACAAATCCCTTAGGGGTAGTAATAATTTCATCAGCTACCGGAGTCAAGCAAAATTATTACTTCAAATTTGCAGAATTTTTAAATTCTGAAGGATATTCTACCATCACATTTGATTATGGGGGAATTGGAGAATCTAAAAATGAATCTCTAAAAACCTTTGACACTAATGCTTTTAATTGGGGGAATAATGACTTAGAGTCTGTAATACAATTTTATACTGAAAAATATACTGGCAAACCTTTAACAGTAATTGGACATAGTATTGGAGGACAATTAATTGGGTTAACCCCATCAGCTCAGAACATTAACAATATTGTTTTGGTAGCATCACAAACGGGATATTGGAAGTTCTGGAAAGGAATTGAGAAGTTAAAAATGCTATTTAATTGGTACTTCATATTCCCAATCTTGACAAGGGTTTATGGATTCTTCCCTGGAAAAGGACTTGGGGCTATGGAAGATTTACCAAAAAGCATGGCTTTAGAATGGAGAAAATGGTGCGCCAGTCCTAATTATTTATTTGACCACATCGAAGAGGAATATCTTAACTTTGATAAGTTAAAATGTGAGTTACATTCATACAGTGTAAGTGATGACAATTATGCCCCTAAAAAGGCCGTTGATTGGCTAGCCAATAAATATAGCAGAGCATTAATAACAAGAAAGCATATAAATCCAAAAGACCTCAACCATTCTAAAATTGGACATTTCGGTTTTTTCAAAGAGAAAATGAAAGATACATTTTGGAAAATGATGTTAAAGGACATAAAAGCGCCTAGCCAAGTACAAGGCTCTGCCACTTAAAAATGATTCTCTAAACCAATTATATTTTCTGGCTTTCCTTCATTTAATTTATTATAACCTTGTTTCTTCTGTTATTCCTGTTGCGTACCCATAAATAAGTTGACAAGGGGACTTTGATTAAACCAAAATAACAGATTCACCTTAATTAGGCTCTTGCAATATTAAAAGGGGAATGGGAAGCATTAAACTTAGACGTTTACTAATGCTCGAATGAAGCCAGTTTTTCATTAATCCATATTCACGAGATATGACTACTAATAAATCTGCTGGATAATTCTTGAGGTAAGTTTCAAACTGTTCAAGTGTATTTTCACCTTCAGTATATGTAAACATTTTCCTGACTTTATCAAAGGAAGGTCCTTCTAGAAGCTTTTCCAAGCTAAAAGCCTTCTTATTGGGGGCTTGGTGATTATAAATGTGATACAATATAATGCAAGCGTTATAATGGGAAGCCAGTTGGGCAACCGGAGAAATAATCTTAGGATCGTCAAGACCGATAAAGTCAGTGGCTAAGATAATCTTTTTGAAGGGTTTAAACTTGATGTGCTCTGGGATGATCAGGATAGGAAGTTTTGTTTTACCAATCAACCGTGAACAATTGGTACCCAAAATAGACTTAATCCAGCTTTTTGCCCTTTTACTCCCCATAATTAAAAATCCATCACCTATTTTCTTTGAATATTGGTTAATTACATAAGCTAGTGGACCTAAAGAAGGATGAGCCTCGATTGGTAAATAAGGGAATTTCTCCTTCAAGAACTTTATTTCTTCTTCCAACATAAGAAGAGATTGGCGCTTTTCAATAGACGGGCCTAACTTAGAAAATGGAGAATGGGGGCCCCTGCCCTGATAGGCATTCACTAAGAAAAATGTACAAGGAAACCCTTTAAACATTTCCAAAGCATAGAAACATGCATTTCTAGCAGCTTTACTACCATTAGTAGCTAATAGGATATTTTGATTTTCTATTTTCTCCGACTCTTTATTCACTAATCTCTTTCCACTTTATATAAAAACAAGACAAAATCAGAATAAATTGATTCTCAACTTAGTTTTACAGTATTAGCAAATGCTGACTTTCTGCTAGCTAAAAAAACCAATAAGGAAGTTGAAGAGCAGATTCATAAAATACATGCTCCATTTTACAATTTCTATCTGGTTCTATTGATTTGATTGCGATTGCAAAACCACTTATACAACTCCACTACCAAAAACAATAGGCTGGAAAGTCCAAATAAGGTAATCCAACGCTCAAGGCTAATGGGTTGTAATTGTAAAACATCTTGGAGCGGAGGGGTATGCATGGCAAAAAAATGAAGTAGCTGGGAAAAAACAATAGCGAGAATTAAAAACCAATTGTGTTTCACAGGAATTCGAAAAAGAGACTTTTTCTCTGACCGGCAATTTAAGGCTTGAAAGTTCTCCAAAAAAACCATTAAAAGGACCAACTCATTCCGGGCAGCATGCAGTTCCACCCCCTCAGGCTTCAACATAAAATACCAAAAGGAAAATGCGATCAAAGCCATCAAAACTCCCACTAAAATTACCTCTTCCTTCATTTTCCGATTAAAAATAGGTTCATGTGGGGGACGTGGCGACCGTTGCATAATGTCACTTTCTCCTTTTTCCAAGGCAAGGCCTATATGTTGAAGGCCATTAGTAACCAGGTTAAGCCATAATAGCTGGACAGCAATAAAAGGAAGTGGAGTACCAAAGAAAAGAGCTGATACCACAATTATTACTTCTGCCAAACCTGTAGATACTAGCAGGTAAACGATTTTTCGTATATTATCATAGGTGACCCTTCCTTCTTCTATTCCTGCGACGATAGAGGAAAAGTTATTGTCGGTAATGATAATATCGGCTGCTTCTTTGGCAACATCTGTTCCATACCCCATAGCCACTCCAATATGTGCACTGACCAGGGCAGGAGCATCATTTACACCATCTCCGGTAACAGCCACATAATGATTGTTTTTAATCGCAGATTGTACAATCTGTTTTTTTTGCCCAGGACTTAAACGAGCAAAAACAAGGTTTTCCCTAATTTTTTCTTCAAATTTTTTATTTCCTAGATTTTTTGCTTCCTCTAGATCCTTACCTGAGATCACTTCTTTTTTTTGCCGGGAAAGACCTAACTCATTGGCAATTGAAAAGGCTGTTGCCGGGTGATCTCCAGTGACCATAGCAATCTTAATCCCTGCCCGATGACATTGAGCAATAGCCTGTGAGCTTTCGGGGCGTAAGGGATCGATCAAGGCTGCAAAACCTAAAAATTGAAGGGGGGGTAACTCATGTTCTTGTGGCAGGGAAATAACTTCATTCTTGGCCATGCAAATTACCCGATAACCCAAGCTAGAAAGTTGTTCTGCCTGTTCTAAAGTGGATTGGTAATGATCAGGCTTGAAATGGGGAGCCAATGCTTCCGTTGCCCCTTTAACGATCACATATTGTTTTCTGTTCTTTTTGAAGTAAACAGCCGCATACCTTCTATCAGATTCAAATGGAATTATTTTGATGATTTCAATTTCCTGATGAAATTCCTCAGGCCTTTTACCAAACTTATAACAAACGGCAAGTAGAGCTACATCCACTGCATCTCCTCGATTTTGCCATCCTTTCTTATCCCCTAATGGTTTTAAGTCCGCTTCATTGCATAGAGCACATCCTTCCACAAATTGGAAAAGTTTATGTTGATAAGTTAAGGGTAACTCTAAATTTTCAGAAGAAATCATTCCTTCTCCTGAATACCCCTCTCCACTTAACAAATAGGTAGTTCCATCTGCCAAGACAATCCTTTTGACCGTTTGCTGATCTACTGTTAGAGTGCCTGTTTTATCAGATGCAATATAAGTACAACTCCCCAACCCTTCTACAGCAGCTAATTGACGGATAATAACATGTCGATGAGCCATACGGGAAGACCCTAAAGAAAGGGCAATGGTAATGGAAACTGGTAGTCCTTCCGGAATAGCAGAAACCCCTATTGAAATAGCAAAAAACAGCATCTCCCGAAGGTTATTTCCCTGCCATACCCCCAGGATAATAATCATAACAGCAATTATCAGCACAACGAGACTGATCACCTTAGAGAGCTTCTCCATACGTTCGACAAGAGGAGTTTTGATACTCTCTGTTGACTGTAGAATGGCAGAAAGTTTACCTAATTCTGTTTCCAGGCCAGTTGCTACTACTAATCCACGAGCCCGTCCCCGCATTATGGTGGTGCCTGCAAACGCCATATTAATAATCTCTCCAATATTTTGGATGGTATCAACAAGAGGTAGGGAATCTTTTCCCACTGGAACGGACTCTCCTGTAAGCATAGCCTCCATTACCGATAGATTATTGGTTTCAATCAACCGGATATCAGCAGGCACCTTCATTCCGGACTCCAACCAAACGATATCTCCCGGAACAAGGTGATCGGCATCTACGGTCGTTAATGACTGGTTTCGAAAAACCATAGCCTTTACTTTGATCATCTCCTGCAACGACTGTGCACTGCATTCTGCTTTCCATTCCTGATAACCACCCACCACAGCATTTATCAAAACAACCGCCATAATAAAACTCGCATCAGCCCATTCTCCAATACTTACTGAGAGTAGCCCCGCAAAAATGAGAATGTAAATTAATGGGCTTTTAAACTGTCGAAAAAAGATCCGAAAGCGACTTGGTTCCTCGGCTTTAGGGAGCTCGTTTTTACCATATTTTTCCAATCGTTCTATTACTTCTTCCTCACTTAAACCCTCATGCCTACTTTTAAAGGCCTGAAATAAGGATTCAATACTGGATTGGTAATAGAACATATAGCTATTCTCCTCTGTTTCTCATGAACGGTAAAAAAAGAAGCCCAAATGTTACTTCTTTTTGTTTTTAAGGTCATTTGAATCACTATAGTTCGCTTTCTGAATTAGAAGTAAATTAGAATAAAAGGGAACCCATTAGTTTTTCACCATAATTTGTCCTTTCCATAAAAGTCCTTTTTAATCATTTTCATAAGGATGGTGAATTCTACAAGTGTATTTGTTTTACCACTGTAATTAATTTAAAAACTCTATCAAGCCAATTAAAATTTATGTTCAGAATTTTTCTAAAGAAGTATTGAGGGAGCAATTACCACACTAGCAATAGTTTCAAGAGTTACCGGCGCAAAAGCCGAACTGAAATGGGAATTAATTTTGGGTTTTGCTAACCTAATTGCCGATGGTTTTCCCTATCTGAAGGAAATTATCTTTCGGCAAAAACAGGATGGGAGGAATACGATAAATTGAGAGCTAAGGAAAATTGGGAAATAGAAAATCTTGCAGAAGAAGAAGTTGAACTAATAAGAGCAATTTATACTAAAAAAGGATAAAAAAGAGAATTACTTGGTGAAGTAGTAACAGTAATTATTTCTGATAAAGAAGTATGGATAGACATCATGATGAAGGAAGAAATTGGATTTTAGAGGTTTAAAAACTCCCTTATCTAAAGCATTAGCGACTTTCCTTTTTTCCTATTGGCCTGATCTCTCTTTTAACCTATCTTTTATCACTTTTTATTCCCTTAAGCGATGGGCTTCTTTTTACGCTATCCCGTTCTGTTACAGTCATTGCATAAGGAAAAGTAGGAATAATGAAAAGTAAAATAAACCAGATATGTCCCTGGAAAGGAACAGATGAAATTTTATTTCTAGAGGGTCTGGCTGGCCTGATTACTAATGAAGTAGGTGTAGTATTGGCCAAAACATTTACAAGTAATTTGAGGTAATAATTCCAATTCCAAAAATAACATGGGATCGGCTAGGCTTATTTTGAAGGTTATTGACCATGAGAATATAGTTTGTTAAATGTGAAAAGGAAAATAGAAAAAGTTTAGTCATAATTTAAAAACATTACTACATGAAAGTAGTCGTATACAGCGTTCATAACTTTGAAAGGGATTTTCTGCTTAGAGCAAATACAGAAAAACATAATCTTATCTTGCTAGAAGAAAGACTTAATAAGACAACAACATCCCTAGGCAAAGGGTGTAAAGCTATTTGTATTTTTACCGGAGACAAGGCAAACGCAGCAGTTTTGGAATCCTTACATCAGCTGGGAGTAAATCACCTTGCCCTTCGTTCGGCGAGCTTTAATCATATTGATTTAACAAAAGTTCGGAAATTAAAAATGAAGGTGGTCCGTGTACCTGCCTATTCTCCTTATGCAATAGCCAAACATACTGTTGCTTTAATACTTGCTTTAAACCGAAAACTGATACGAGCACACCATGGGGAAAGGGACCTGAATTTCTCTTTGGATGGGTTAGTAGGCTTTGATGTGAATGGAAAAACAGTAGGTATTATTGGAACTGGAAAAATCGGAAGTGTATTGGCACGTATTCTTCATGGATTTGGTTGTAAAATACTGGCCTATGACAAAGAGAAAAATAAAAAATTGATTCAACAATATAACGTAAAATATACTGACTGTGAATCTTTGTTTAAGCACTCTGATATCATTACACTTCATATTCCCCTAGCTGAAAGCACCCGATATATTATTAATGAACACGCCATTGAAATGATGAAACCTGTAGTAATGCTAATTAACACTAGCAGGGGTGGATTGGTTAAAACCAAAGCCGTTATCAATGCCCTTAAAACAAAGCAAATTGGGGCTTTTGGATTAGATGTTTATGAAGAAGAGGAAGGGCTGTTTTTTGAAGAACACTCTGAGGATATTTTAATGGACGATACCATTGCCCGGTTGATGACTTTCAAAAATGTACTGATTACCAGTCATCAGGCCTTCCTTACAGAAACAGCCCTGAGAAATATTGCCGAAACTACTATTTACAATTTGGACTGTTTTGAGAATGGAATTGATAATGAAAATGAAATTGAACTTTAAAGGTAAATTTCTTTAAATATTTCCCTTCTATTATATTTTACCCTTCATCATTTTCAGTTTTTCACTTCCTCCAAAAGTTCAAAAATTCTTTCATTCTGGATAATCTTCAAACCTAATCTTTGGGAAGAATAGCCCTCCTTAATTTTATAATCATATTTAAAGCCTTTTCCTTTACTTAAAGCCTCAAAATAATACAGTAACATTTCTACTTTATCTTCTTCTAATTGCTCAATAACCTCTATAATATGGGTTGAAATGAATATTTTACAGGTTTTTAATTCAGCCAGTCCTTTGGATATCATGACAGATCCTTCTAAGGCATCTTTTACATTGGTCCCTCTAAATAACTCATCAAAAATTACCAATAAATTGCCATGTTCTTTAATGGTAGAAACCACTGTTTTTATTCTATCCACTTCACTATAGAAGTGACTATACCCTTTTTCAATACTGTCATTTACGTTGATGGTGGATATGATACCATTAAATACTGAACATCTCATCGTTTTAGCCGGAACAGGGAATCCCAGATGCGCCAAATAGACGGCAACTCCCAAGGACTTTAGGAAAGTGGATTTCCCAGCCATATTGGGCCCTGAAATAAAGCAAAGACTTCTACTCTGATCAAAAGAAACATTATTGCTTACAGGCTGCTCCAACAAGGGGTGAAAAAGACCTTCAATCTCCAAAACTGCACCACTTTTTGGAGGGGGAATTAAATGAGGAATACAAAAATCATTTTCCTTCCCAACTTTAGCAAGGGTTTGATAAGCATCAATTTCATAAATAAAATCCTGAAGAAATCGAATTTTTGTAAAAAGGGTTTCTCTAAAAAAAGGATCAAGTTTAAGTACTGACCACAATTTTAGGTTATGATCCTTTTTCATCAAAATGGAAA
Source organism: Xanthovirga aplysinae (assembly GCF_009711365.1). GTDB lineage: Bacteria > Bacteroidota > Bacteroidia > Cytophagales > Cyclobacteriaceae > Xanthovirga > Xanthovirga aplysinae. Next base: position 12,744 of record NZ_SMMB01001260.1, read on the forward strand.
GCCTTGAATCATTTATGATTTCCTCCACCCTTTTAATGGACTCCAATAATTCAGTAGGTAATTGAAGCTTTGAAAGCTGAGGCAATTCTTTTTTTAAGGATTTTAATATCTTAATTAGGTTTACAATGCCAGCATGAATATTGTAAAGTTCACTAATTGGCCTAAGGTAATTGTTAATTCTTAGATTCAGGTTGGAGAAAAAGTTAAGATGAAGGAGGGGGTATCCCATGTTCAAATAAAATTGAACATATTTTAAAGCTTTATCCTCAAAAAGAAGCTCCTTTTTTAAAGGAATAAAAGCCCGAACCATAGCTAATCTATCTTCGATTTTTTTCAAATCAGAAAGGGGATTCCGTAACATTTGTTCAATCAGCTGAGCACCTCCTCTTGTTTGAGTTTGAGCAAAAACTTTTAAAATGGAATTTTGATTTGTTGAATCACCAAAAATTTGTAGGTCATTATAAGTTTGTTCATCGATTTCGAAATGCATAAATGAAGTATAATAAAAGTAGGGGTTGAAAAAAGTTTATTTCCTCATAATCCACTTAAGATCTATCTGAAAAAGCAGGAACCGACAACCTATAAATGAGAAGTATTAACCCACAACATAGTAGTGAAAATTATAAGAAAATTGTCTAAAGATAAATAAAAAACCGGCTCCTGAAAAAACCGTTTCTTTTATTCCGCTCAGGAAAAAGTTTCTTTTAATTCCTATGTGTTTTTCCCCTTTGATCCATCTTAAAAATAAGCACAGTGACAATTGAATAAGTCACACCAAAGATCACACTCTTTATTCCCAGCTTTGAAATTTCCGGCTGGTCAAAATCAATGGAAAACAGAAAAAAAACAACCGTGGTGATCACGAATGATAATAAAAAAAATTTCAGTTTTCTTGTCATAAAAATACTAGACTTTAAATATATTCAATTCAGGAACTTATGATTACCCCTTATCAAAAATTTCTCTATGATAAAGTGGAAGGAAGAGTGGTTACACCTAAGCTCATTTTAACCCTCACATTTCCACTAATTTAAAATAAATGACTTCACTTTCTACTCATACAGGCTCAAGTCCAACTCCTCAAATGAAGTAAACACACTTTCAGGCAATTCCTTGAATACCCGGATGTCTTTTAACTCCTTTTCCCCTCGGTTTCCTGATAAAAGGATTTTACCATATTGTTGATAATCCTTCCAGGGTGTGGAAAAAGAGGCTTCCTTATCGGTGGTATTTGGAAAATATTCCCAGGCTGAAACTAAATGATTTTCTCGATCTACATAAACCCGATATTTATTTTGAGGTGTATCACCCACCTTATCGAAAGTTAACTCAAGCACATCATCTATGGCGTTTTCCTCTTGATCTTCTCTTTCCCCCATATACTTTAATGTCAATCCCGAATCCTTTAATTTAAAAGGCAAACACAACCAATAGGAATCATTAATCCAGATACTTTTCCCTTTTTGTAAATATTTGGCCAATGAATCACTTTGTGTAACTTCTTCGGTTCCCTTCCATACCCTTCCTTTAAGGTTATGAATATTGACCAAAATCTTTAAGTCTTTCTTGGGATATTCTATGCGGACATCTCCCTTCCACTTATCCCATATCAGCTGACGGGCTCCGAAGAAGTTCCAAGAAATATAGCGAGTTTCATCCCAGTTCTGTCTGCCTCCCATAGCCTTCATCACTTCATCAGCTATAGCTATCGCCTCCTGATCAGAGTTTTTTTCGTCAAAGCCAGCCATGGGTGGGTTTTCCTCCAAAATGCTTTCCTGAACGCTTGTGGCATATTGTACTTCTTCAGATTGTGAAGTGTTCTTTTGTTGGCAAGAAGAAATCCCTATGATCAAACTTGCCAATGCCAATGCTCCTATTCCTCTCATAAATTAAATGCTTATTTTCATCAATTAAGCCAATATAAAAGATAAGAAGCAACATAGCACTAAGTAGCTGTCTAAAATTTTTCTTTTTGTTGCAGATATTTTCTGAAAAGGTCTAACCTTTGATGAAATAAATGGAAATCAGTATTGTAGGAAATAATCAACTCAAGTATTATTTGTATTGGCTCAAATCTACCTCCTCAAAAGAGGTAAACACGCTTTCTGGCAGGTCTTTGAATACATGAATATCGGTTATATCCCGTTCACCCCGATTACTGGCCAGTAGTATACTTCCATATTGTTTATAATTGGTCCAAGGAGTGGCAATGGTGGCTTCTTCCTGGGATGCATCTTCATAATATTTCCTGTAGGTCATCAAATGCGAGTCATTATCTATATACATTCGATAGCGGTTTTTAGGGGTGTCTCCCACATTTTTGAACGTTACGTCTACTACATCCGCATTATTGCCAAAGGGGTCTTCCTCTTTTCCGATATACTTTAGGGTCACCCCAGGATCTTTCAACTTAAATGGCATCACTAGCCAATAAGAATCATTTATCCAGATGCTTATCCCTTTCTTTAAAAATGCGGCCAAAGAAGCCTGGTCAGTCACTTCCTTTCCGTCCTTAAAGGCTTTTCCTTTACCATCATTGATATTTACCAGAATCTTCAAGTCACTATCAAAGAATTCTATTCGGACATCACCTTTCCATTTATCCCAAATCAACTTACGCATCCCAAAGAAATTCCATTCTAGGTAATGGGTGTTGTCATAGTTTTTTCGGCCTCCCATGGCTTTCATCATTTTATCCACCACTTTAATGGCTTTCCGGTCTGAACCTTCAATATCAAATTCTGGAGCTTGGAGATTTTTGTCCTGGCCCATTTCCTGTTGCGTTTCGGGCGTCTTTTCTTCTTCCGCCTTTTGCTCCTTTG
>NZ_SMMB01000032.1 GCF_009711365.1 Xanthovirga aplysinae
TCCTTTTATTTCATTCAAATGATCAGGGCTCAATTTATCAATCTAATTAGGAATTTGGAAACAACCTTTTTTCTCCGAAGAAGATTGATAAAAGTGCCAGACGGGGCTCTCATGCACTTTTTTAGCTTTGTTGGTGAAGCAATGCAACATGGGAGTCTTATTGAAAAAATTGATTAAAAAACACCTCAATTAAAACCTCTTTTAAGAATGAAATTTATTGATCTTAGCCATAC
>NZ_SMMB01000251.1 GCF_009711365.1 Xanthovirga aplysinae
AGGCAAAGCAGCACTTTATTGTCTTTAAAAATCAAGGAGCGGATTGAAGTTCCTTATTAATGTACCGAACTTTAAACTATCCATGCAACTTAAAACACTGTTTATATTGATCTTTGTTCTATTTTCTCATCTTCTTTTTCCACAAAATGGAAATAAGTTGGCCTTTGTAAAAGGTAAGGTATTAGATGAAGATCAAAAAGCACTTCCAGGTGCTTCAGTGGTACTACGAATAGCCGGTGATTCAACTCTTCAAATGGGTGATTATACAAATACAGAAGGTAATTTCATCCTCCAAAAGATTCACCCTGGAAATTATCTGCTGGAAGTACATTTTGTGGGTTATTCCACTTATAGTACAATATTCCAAATTGATAGCAATCGCTCTAACTATGATGCTGGGGAGATTATTCTGAAAAACGTTCAACTGGATGGGGTGGAAATCAATGCTCAACGTGAAATAATCAGCAGGAAACCTGACAGAACGGTATTAAATATTGCTAATAGTGTTTATTCAACGGGGGAAAATGGTTTTTCCTTACTAAGAGTGGTGCCAGGTTTAAATGTGGATAGTTCTGGGGAAATTACTTTTCGGGGTAATCAACAAATAGTGGTATATGTTAATGATCGAAAAGTAAATATTAATTCCAAAGAGCAATTAACTTCTTATTTAAAGTCCATTCCTTCCGAAAATATTAGAAGTGTGGAGGTTATCCCAGTACCAGGTGCCCGTTATGATGCGGAAGGAAATGTTGCCGTTGTTAATATTTATACCAAAAAGCAGATGGAGTTCGGGTTAATGGGAGGGGTTAATGCCAGATATAATCAAAATAAAGTTACGGGAAATAATTTAGGAG
>NZ_SMMB01000514.1 GCF_009711365.1 Xanthovirga aplysinae
TGAAAAGGGAAAAGAACATGCTGTTTTTACCGGTGACACCCTATTTGTAGGTGATGTGGGCCGTCCGGACTTATTGGATGGTAATATGTCCAAGGAAGCTCTTGCGGGAATGATGTTCGATTCTTTGAATAATAAAATCAAGCCACTTCTTGATGAGGTAATTGTTTATCCGGGCCATGGACCGGGATCTGCTTGTGGAAAGAATATTGGAAAAGAAACTTTTTCTACCATTGGCGAACAGAAAAGGACAAATTATGCACTTCAGGAAATGAGCAAGGAGGATTTTATTTCTCGGGTGACGGAGGGAATATTACCTCCTCCTAAATACTTTTTTGAAGACGCCAAAATAAACAAAAAAGGATACCGGCCAATAGAAGAGGTTGTTAAAGCCAATTTGAACACGTTGTCGGTGAATGAAGTGGAGGAACTTCAAAATGAAGGGGTTGTGATTCTGGATACCAGAAAACCTGACGATTTTGAGAAAGGACATATCAAGGGTGCTTTAAACATTGGACTGAATGGACAATATGCCGTTTGGGTGGGTACTTTGTTAAATATAGGGGAACCTTTGATAGTCATTGCTGAGGAAGGGAAGGAAGAAGAGGCTATGATTCGATTGGCCAGAATTGGGTACGAAAGTGTAAAAGGATATTTGGCTCAGGGAATGAAGGCCTGGGAGGCAGAAAGTAAAAAAGTAGATACAGTCAAATCAGTTTCTCCAGAAAAGATGAAGGAGCTATATGAACAGGGTACTACTGTTTTGGATGTTCGTAAGGAGGGGGAATTTGAAAGTGGGCACGTAAAAGGTGCAAAATTGCTTACACTGTCGGATTTGGAATTGGATTCGGAAAAGCTCGATAAAGAAGAGACTTATTTAGTTCATTGTGCTGGTGGATATCGCTCAATGATTGCTTCATCTTTGCTTCAAAGAAAGGGGTTTGGAAAGGTAATCAATGTATATAAAGGTTTTGGCGCAATTCGGGAAACAGGAATTGAAATAGTAAATTAATAATATAGGCATCTTTTGTGGATGCGCATGGAAAACAATAAAGGGAGGCAAAAGGCTGATTAGCCGCATATGCCTCCCTTTTTTTGTTCTATTAATTCGCCCCCTCTTTTACCTATTTTACCCTTGTTCTTAAGTCCTTTAAAAATGCAAGGTTATGCAGAAAGAAGGGATTTTTTTTATATCTTTTGAGCAATTTTTTTAAATCTATCATCATAACCATTTGTCAATGATTAATTACAATAAGGTAAATATCACTGCAGGCTGGATGGCTTTTGCCATTACCTTTATCGTTTATGCGATTACGGTTGAACCTACCACAAGCTTCTGGGATTGTGCCGAGTATATAGCTTCTTCCTTTAAATTGGAGGTGCCACACCCCCCAGGGGCTCCCTTTTTTTTATTGGTGGGAAGGCTTTTCTCTATGTTAGCTGGAGATAATGTTGAAAAAGTGGCCTACTTCATCAACTTTATTAGTGTATTGAGCAGTAGTTTTACCGTTCTTTTTCTTTTTTGGTCCATCACCCTATTGGGAAGAAAAATATTAAAAGTAGAAGAGGGAAAGGAAACCCCATGGCAAATTATTACGCTGATAGGTAGTGGTTTGATAGGTGCGCTGGGCTGTACCTTTTCAAGTTCCTTTTGGGCAGAATCAGTGGAGGCGGAAACTTATGCTTTTTCTCTCTTCCTAACAGCCTTTGTTTTCTGGGCCATGCTCAAATGGGAATTAATAGAAGATGAGAAGAAGGCCAATAAATTGCTTTTACTGATTGTCTACATATTGGGGCTGGCTTTAGGTGCTCGGTTTATGAACTTATTGGCTATTCCAGCCATGGCCTTAATTTATTACTTTAAAAAGTATCAACCCACCACAAAAGGGGCATTTATAGCGTTTTTCATTGGTTGCTTCCTGGTTTTATTTATTGAAAGTGGAATTGTTACGGGTCTTCCATCCATTGCTTTTTCTTTCGAAATTTTCTTTGTAAATACTATTGGACTACCATTTGGCTCGGGAGTAATCTTTTTGGGTCTTTTGATTATTGGA
>NZ_SMMB01000780.1 GCF_009711365.1 Xanthovirga aplysinae
GGTTCCCCCCATGATGCCTTGAGGCTTTTAGCAGATGGAAAATACGACTTGGCTTTGGTAAATGAATTTGTGGCGCAAACCATTCAATTTAGACCCGAGTATTCAAATCTAAGATTGACAGGACCTCCCATGAACCCAGCTCCCTTGGCTTTTGCTGCCCATAAAGGGGATACAGTTTTAATCAATAAAATAAATGAAGGGATAGAGATTTTAAAGGCGCAACGGCGCTACATTGATATTTATAACAAATGGTTTTCCATCTACATCCCCCAGGAAGCTTCTCGCTCTTACCATATTATGAAATATGTAAGATGGGTTGTCGGGGGTATTCTTTTGTTATTACTATTGGCAGTTATTGGTATTTTTACTTTAAGACGAATGGTGAAACTCCAAACCAGAGCCATTAAAAAGGAACTGACGGAAAAACAAATTGCTTTAAATGAGTTCCATAAGACAAATAAGGAGCTTGATAATTTTGTTTATAGTATTTCTCATGATATCAATGCGCCTATTGCCTCTGTTCTTGGTCTGGTTAATATTATGAAATACGATGTGAAAGGTCCAGAAGCTGAGGGGTATATTGAAAAAATTGAACATAGTATTGAAAACCTAAGACGATATATAAATGATGTGTTGAATTTTTCAAGAAACAGTAGAGTGGATCTGGTTTTTGAGAAGATCACTTTTTCCACATTGATTAATGAAACTTTTAGTATGCTAAAGTTTCTGCCTTATGTTGAAAAAATTTCTTTTAAATATAAAATTAAGGAGGAAGCGCCTTTTTTCTCTGATAAGTTTCGTTTAAAAACAGTTCTAAATAACTTGCTTTCAAATGCTATAAAATATGCAGATTTTTCTAAACCTAATCCTTATATCTTGGTTAAAATCACTACTGGTGAAGATTCCTGTCATTTGAGTATTGAAGATAATGGGATAGGGATTCCCAAGGATTATCAGGAGCATATTTACAATATGTTTTACCGAGCAACAGAATTAGCTTCAGGTTCTGGAATTGGGCTTTATATCGTGAAAGAGATTTTACAAAAAATTGGAGGAAAGATTGAGTTAGTGTCTGAAGAAGGAAAAGGTAGCACTTTTAACCTTTCAATTCCCAATCAGAAGAAAGCCAATGTCCTTTCTGTAAGGAAAATGAAGGGTTTGTCTGAAACCTGAATGTGTTTCTTTAAAATTGATAGTCCAATCCCAGTCCTTCATAATTGAATTAACTTTTTAGAAAATGGGCATGCCCCTTTTTACCCCTAATAATGTAGTTGTTATTCAATTTTGTGACCTTATGATTTATGGGCTATTCGGCAATTTATAACAAAGTATTTAAAATAAATTCCCTTGGATTAAACAATTGGGCTTGAAAAGAAAAAAGAAAATAAAAGTAGATTTATAGGGTTAAAAGAAAAAAGAAAGGAAAAAATGAAGAAATTAACTCACCGCAACTTAATCCTTAACCAAAAAATAACCCATGTTAAAACTTTTCCATTAGTATAAATAAAAAATACTTTGCCCATACTTTTAAGAACCGTTTTCTTGTAACTGGGCACTCAAGTTAGGGCTGCTGCCCACTTGAATGCCTAATTATATTAGCAATTTTTATTCCTTTAAGTAGTCTTTTACATTTCTTCTATACGATAAATAAGGCTTGTCACCTCTACCAATCCGCACGGCCATTTGTACTTTGCCACCATTAGATATGTTGAAAAGTTTATTGAATTTGGTATTTAGTTTATCCATCTCTTCGTATTCTTGTAATACTTGGGAATAGGGGTGCAAGTACATATTTAATTCAGTAGCAGCTAAATGAAATCTAGCAAAGTCTCTACCTGTTTTTACCCAGTCTAAAGAAGTATTGGAGTCGGTTTTGAAAAACACCAAGCCTTTGGAGCTTTTTATCCCTTTTGTGTACGCTTTTAAACTGGATTCAATTACGCGCTCACTAAACCATCTTTTTGGGTCTCCATTTTTTAAATAACCCTCTAAAATTATTTTTTTTAATCCATCAACTCCAGATTGAGGGACACTTAATCCATCTCGGTTATTTAGACGGTCTTTCTTATTCCATCTCATCCAAATCCGAGTTTCCTCCCAGAGATGTTTAGAAGTGTTTGCTTCAATACGCATAGCATTACTAAAAATATCTAGGAAAGGTTGCATTTTTTTATAATCATTCATAGTAATGATTTCCGAATGTGTTTCACTGACAAGGTTCATGATATGGTTGAACTCCTTAGTTGTTACCATGGGCCCATGGTACGATTTTCTGTTCGTCTGTCGGGTGAAAATGTGAGGAAAAAGCTGACTTTTTTCAATGTTTTCTTTTCTCGATAAAGATATTTGAGCAACTGGTTTTTTCCCTATGTCTTCTAATTCATATGGACCTTCAGGGAAGTAGGTTATTTTGGTCTCGTAACCTATTCCTAAGGCTCCTATTCGCAGTGTTTCAATAAAACATCCACTCCCAATGTGGATTTGTCGTGTTGGTGGATCTGTCGCAGGTAACAATCTGTTTTCATCTATATAAAGAAGCATTTCAACATCAGAAGTTATCCTCATTTTCCAGGCTTGCGTATTATGAGGATTGGGGGCGTTAATTCCAAATGAAATTGCCTTCATTATGGGTTGAGAAAAATCGTCCGCGCTAGGCCTTTTGTTCTTCATATTATTTTGCTTTGTTTGTTTTGATATTCCAGTGATTCCTTTAAAACTTGATAGCAAAGCGACTGCTGTAATCATTGCTCCAGTCTTCACAATAAATTCTTTTCGTTCCATTTTGACATACTTTTATGATGCGTCAAAATTGCCCAATTAAAAAAGTAAAATCCTGAACATTTGTTAAGAAATCATTAGGGATTAAATCGGTTGAAAATTTAATTGTAGATGGTAGAAGGTCAGGTCTAAAAAAGGATTGATTACTTAGCCCAGGAGGAAGGACAAGGTGGAAAAAAGAAAAGGCATATCATAAAAAAATTGCCTGTTACCTACGAAGATGGGGGTATATTATTTCTAAGCCCTTCATATAAATGACTAGTACATGATAAACCAATTTGGGGTGAAAAAAAGGTTGTATTTGAAGACATAAAATTAATAGCAGAATTAGGCTTTTAGGTATAGAAAGGAATTATATGGTGGCTTTTCCTATATAGGAAATCTAAATCTAATAAATTAATAAAGCTCCAAAAGCAGATTAATAAGAGGATTGGTAAAACTAGAGTCAAAGTTGAACATTCATTAGCAGAAGTTAAAATATTAAAAGCCTTCAGAGTAAGGTAAGAACCAAAATTTATAGCTAAAAGGATAGAGTATTTCGGATATCAACTGGGCTTGATTATCTGCGTCTTTGTTTTTGGAGTTCTTTTGTAAATAAATTGTGACACCACTTACGATATGATTTTTTTTCTTATTCGGCTCAAATGCTGTGGTGTAATTCCCAAAAAAGAAGCGGTATATTGTAATGGAACATTAAGGATGATATCAGGATTTTCCAGAAGCATTTGTCTATATCTTTCGTAAGCATCATGGGACTGTAGCATGAGGATTCTTTTTTCCATCATGATAAAGAGATTTTCCGCCATTACTCTTCTCCAAATATGCAGTTTTGGTATTTCACCCGACAATTTTTCCAAATTGCATCTATTAACCATGAGTATTTCTGAATTTTCAATTGCAGCAATGTTTTCTCGCGTTGACGTCTGGGTTAAAAAACTGGTGAAAGAAGAAATAAAAGTATCTGGAAAAGCGAGATGACAAGTAACTTCATCTAAATTCTCATCATCATAATAGTATACTCTTAACATGCCACTTTTTACATATGCTATATGGTGACATATTTGTCCTTCCTTTATTAAATAATCACCCTTTTTTATGGACTTCAGACTAAATGCATTTTCAATTTTTTTTTGTTCATCTTCTGTAAGAATTA
>NZ_SMMB01000463.1 GCF_009711365.1 Xanthovirga aplysinae
GTCCCAGTTGGCCGCTTTGGTATCCCCCCGAACACATTTTCTTCGTTTGCAAAGCAAATGTATAGCCTTTTCCAGAAAATTAAAAATAAATTAAGCTACAAAATTCAAGAAAAGTTTTAACCTTTTGATTGTCAGCACAATTATTTTTCTTTAAAATTCTTAAAAAAACCAGTTCATCCCATCACCCCTGTCCTTTTACACAATTGGCTAAGCCATTAGGAACCAATTAAGAAAAATAGGCCTACTTCACAACTAGGAATTATTCCCCTTAAATGAAAGGTAAAACCTTTCCCTAAAGAATTCCAAACCTTAATTATGAGCAATTTCACCTCTATTGGAAGGAAGGATAGAATTCATGGTCAAAAAATAAAAGGAGATCCTTTAATGTCTGACAAGAAAAAGAAATTATTAAAGGAAAAAATTAGGGGAATATTAATTTTTTGGGACTCCCCTAATAGAATAAGTTACGTTTCAATCCACTTGAAATTTCTGAAAACTTAGATCATCATTGCACCAGCAATAGTTGCTGTCATCATACAAGCTAAAGTAGCCGCCAATAAAGCCTTCATCCCTGCCTTAGACAAATTTCCTTGCTGATTTGGAGCCATTGAACCAATTCCACCCACCTGAATAGCTATAGAGCTAAAATTAGAGAATCCACACAAGGCATAAGTAGATATAATTATAGATTTAGTACTTAATATTCCAGCTGCTTTCACTTTAGAAAGGTCCAAATAAGCCACAAATTCATTAATAACTGTTTTTTGACCAAGCAAACTTCCCACTATCAAGGTTTCATCCCAATTTACTCCCATTGCCCAGGCAAAGACTCTAAAAATTTGTCCTAAGATGTATTCTAGGGAAAATTGCTGAAACTTTCCCCCTGTAGATTGGGCAACAAATTCATTCAAACCTGTCCATTCACCGACCATTCCGGAAAGCAAGTAATTTACAAAAGCGATAACAGCGATAAAAGCCATTAGCATACCTCCAACATTGAGGGCCAGCTTTAATCCATCAGATGCTCCGTTGGAAAGAGCATCAATCAAATTCACCCCCAAACTTTCTTGACTAACTTTCAATTCCGTATTGATTTTACCAGGCTCTGTCTCTGGCATAATAATTTTAGAAAGTACAATCGCCGCAGGAGCATTCATTAGAGAAGCACTTAAAAGATAAGAAGCAAATTTAGTCTGTTCGACAGGGTCTCCTCCTCCTAAAAATGAAACATATCCAGCAAGCACTCCACCAGCAATAGTGGCCATACCGCCAGTCATCAAACACATCAATTCAGATTTAGTCATGTGCGGCACAAATGGACGTACCAATAAAGGCGCCTCTGTTTGACCCAAAAAAATATTTCCCGCTGCTGACAAACTCTCAGGTCCAGAAAGGCGCATGGTACGAGCCATAACCCATGCGATAGCCCACACAATTTTTTGCAATATTCCTAGATAATATAAACCTGCTGAAACAGTAGAAAAGAATATAATGGTAGGTAAAACTTGAAAGGCAAAGATAAAACCAAGAGATCCATCTGCACTTGCCAAATCACCAAAAAGGAACTTAGCTCCATCGGTAGAAAAATTCAAAAACGTTACAAAGCCAGCACTCACATAATCAAACACTTCTGAAACAAACCCAACCTTTGTAATAAGCAATCCAAAAATAACTTGAAGGCTGACGCCAATACCCACCAGCTTCCAATCTATCGCCTTTCTATTGTTTGAAAACAAAAAGGCAACA
>NZ_SMMB01000364.1 GCF_009711365.1 Xanthovirga aplysinae
GATTCATTCTTACCTAAACTAATTGAAACCCAATAAATAAAATTGTAAAAATCCGAACTAGAATAAATTTATAATGGATAAAAAAATTAGAGAGGACCCGATTTATTTTGATAAACTTTCCACTATTTAATAATTTCTGTGATGATGGCCTTCATTTGAAACCAAATGAAATGAATATAGTCTGAGCGTATATGATAGCTTACTTAATGTACAAGTTAAGAGACTACATGAATTACTTCCACTTTGGGGGTAGGTGGAAGTAAATAGATGTTTTTAAACTGAAATAGTTATTATGACTTGGTGGAATGGCATCAGATTCAACCCTAACATTTTTTACTGGATTTTGAGCATAAGCATTGTAGGCCTTATTGGTTTTGAACCAAAAATGGACCACAATAGCGAAATTGGCTGTTTATTATTGAATGATATTATTGCTATTTCCCATATTCCCATTAGCTGATTGCCCTACAGCAAAGCTTTGATAATTATGATTATTGTTATTGCCAAGAATCTGGTTATTATTCAATATTTCATTGGCTGTTCCATTCTGGAAACCTAGCAACGTTTGCCAATTGCCATGATTATTGTCACCCATAATGAGGTTATTGTTACGTTTCAAATTCATTTCCCCATCAATTAGCGCGATATCTTTTTGCCAGTTGTCATCATTTCTGTTCCCCTCGATTAGGTTATTGTCCTCGACCTCATTATCATTCCCCTTAATCCAGCTGTAAAGTTTCTGCTCATTATCATCATTGTTAGCACCTAAAATTTGGTTATTTAATCGAATATCATTGTTATCCTCCTTAATCCAACTGTACATTTTCTGCTGATTATTATCATTTTTAGTACCAAGGATTCGGTTATTAACTATGATCTCATTATCATCCCCCTTAATCCGGCTGTACAGCTTCTGCTGATTATCATCACTGTTAGCACCTGAAATATGGTTAGTATACCGGATGAAATTATCATCCCCCTTAATCCAACTGTATTGTTTCTGATGATTGTCATCCTTGTTGTTGCCAAAGAAGATTCTGTTATTGAACCGGATATTATTATTATCCCCCTTAATCCAGCTGTAAAGTTTCTGGTTATTCCAATCATTGTTGTTAAGCCCTATGATTTGGTTATTGTCAGCGATAAAATTATCATCCCCCTTAATCCAGCTGTAGAGCTTCTCCTGATTATCATCGTTGTTGTTCCCTTCCATTATGTTATTGCCCTGGATTATATTGTTATCCCCCTTAATCCAGTTGTACAG
>NZ_SMMB01000064.1 GCF_009711365.1 Xanthovirga aplysinae
CAAAGTACAATTGAGATTTTAAACTTTCGGTAAAGGAGTCAAAGTTCACAGCCAAACCATATGAATCCACAGGACGATTCAGCATATATTTTGTGCCTCCATAATTGGATTTTATACCTGTCATGGTGTTCAGGTCATAATTTTGGACTGACTGCGTTCCTCCAAGGTAATTTGTACTCAAAACTCTGGCTCCCTTCTCTTGGATTGTACCACTAGAATTGATGTTGGCCAAGTTAGAGGTTCCGGAAACGGTTAAAGAAGCGTTTATG
>NZ_SMMB01000183.1 GCF_009711365.1 Xanthovirga aplysinae
TCAATGAATACCGCCAAAAGATGAATGAGAAGATTTTGGCGACTGATAATAAAGTAATCAAAAGAATTTTCAATTTGGACACTAACGCATATCGAGAGGGAGCCATTGATGTAAAAACCAAAGAAATGTTAGGGTTGGCTTGTTCTATGGTTTTAAGATGCGATGACTGTATCCGATATCACTTGGGAAAATGTAAAGAAGTTGGTTTAACCAAAGAGGAAATATTTGAAGTTTTTTCTATTGCAAGTTTGATTGGAGGGACCATTGTAATTCCCCATTTAAGAAGGGCGGTGGAATATTGGGAAGAATTGGAGAAATAAAATGTATAAAAAGGATTTAGAGCTTCAAAGAGAATGGACCAGGCTAACCAAAAAGCTTGAAGGAATCATTGGAAAGCGTCCTAAAGATTTAAATGCAGTTCTTTTTCTTATTGGAGTGCAAGAATTAGGAAGAGGAGCCCATTCTTTTAGTAAAGAAGAAAAACAAGATCTGCTCCACATTGCTATTTGTAAAGTGCTTAGCCTTTCAGGTTTTTATGAATTAGAAGGCTTGGATGAACAAGGTTGGCCACACTGGAAACTAGTTAAAAAATTACCACATTTTGACCTTTTAGAGC
>NZ_SMMB01000180.1 GCF_009711365.1 Xanthovirga aplysinae
ACAGCGATACCACTGTTAAACTCATTATTTACACCTTCTGCCAAGTCATCAGACTTTGTAAGACCGCTTAGTCCTAAACCATAACGAGCATCAACAACTACTTTACCAAGTCCTGCTTGTAATTCAGCACCTAATCCAAAGTTAGCTCCAATTTCGAATCGGTTTTGCTCATCAGTAAAATCTACTGAATCACTAGTTTTGTCATCACCTTCTATGAGAACACCACGTTGACTAAGGGCGTATCCTAAGGTAGGACCAGCAATAGCGTAACCAGAGATTTTATCATTACCAATTTTACCCTTTAGTAATATTGGTAACTCTAGATAATTTTGAAAAGCACGAATTTCATTTTCAACTCCCTCAGCTTCATATTTAATTGCAGCTCCCTTTTGAATGAAATGTAATTCTGGTTGCAATGCAAAGTTCTTGCTGAAGCTTAATTCAACTGGTAGAGCAATATCAAGTCCAGTGGCATAGTCCAAGCCTTCTACATCTTTGCCTTGTAAAGTAGAGAAGTTAACACCACCTCGAAGTCCTACTGATACTTCTTGTGCAAAAGTGCTGCTTACTGAAAGGATTACAAGAGCAGCGATTGAAAAAAA
>NZ_SMMB01000575.1 GCF_009711365.1 Xanthovirga aplysinae
TGGCAAGGAAGGTCATTTATTAGCCCAAGGCTATCAAACTTTCGAAAATATAAAACCTATAGTAGATAAATTACTTTCTTCGGAAAAAGTTTAATTTATTGGACCATTTAAACTCCCATGTCCCTTCAGCCTTATTGATAAGGGGGTGATACATGGGAGCTTTACAGAAAAAATCCACATAGAAAAACCAAAGAGTTAATCAAATAACTTAAATCAGTCTTAGTTCCCTTTATTGTTAATAAAATTGTTTCTAAACTCTTGAATATAGGGCTTTGCCTTCTCCAAATCTGTACTCCTGATAAATAGCTCCACAACGGAAGGATCTCCCCCAATAAATCCGGCAGTTATGGAAGTCTGGAATTCATTCTGAATCCTTGAGGGAACTCCAATCTTCTCTAATTTTCCTTTTAACAAATTTGCAAAGACTTGACTTCCCTCAAACACCTTAATACTTCGCTTTTCCATGATTATGTATTTATTAGGATTTTTACGGATTTGGATAAATTTAAGTTAGAGAAAATTCACCAATGAACCAACTTAAAAAGTTAGGCCAAATAGGAATAATCCCATTGTACAGCTGGGGAATAAAAAAGTTTACCTTCTTGAATATTTAAGGGAGAACCGATATTGTTATAATATAACTGACCTGTCCCTAACCCCTGAGGAATGCCCTCCACAGGAAATTCAGCCGTAAATTGACTAATGGCATTTAACCCAATGTTAGACTCTAAAGCAGAGGTTACCCACCAGCCAATGCCACGATCTTCTGACAACCTAATCCACTCCCTAGTTGCCTTTAATCCCCCCAGCAAAGTAGGCTTAAGAATAATAAATTGTGGTTGAATAGTTTCCAGAAGGGCAACTTTTTCACTTTCTTCTTGTATTCCGATCAATTCCTCATCAAGAGCAATAGGCAAAGGAGTACCTTTACATAAATGTCTCATTTTTTCCATTTGACCTGCTTTAATAGGCTGTTCAATGGAATGCAAATCAAGTTGAGCTAATCGTTCAAGTTTTTCCATTGCCTCATGAGATGAAAAAGCTCCATTAGCATCAACTCGTAAAACAATATCTTCTTTTGAAAAACGCTCACGTATAAAGGCCAAAAGATTGTATTCTCTTTCAAAATCTATGGCGCCAATTTTCATTTTTATACAATTAAACCCCTTCTTTAATTTATCTTTAATCTGTTGGAACATAAACTCCTCCTCCCCCATCCAGATCAGGCCATTTATACTAATAGGTTTTTCTCCCTTGCTAAAGGAATTTTCAAATAATATTCTTTTCCCACCATTCATTAAATCTAATAAGGCTGTTTCTAAACCAAACCTTAAAGATGGCAAAAATGAAGGAATCCACTCTTCAACGGCAGCATATATAGCTTCTTCATTAAGCTCAACATCTAAGCCATCCAATTGCTGCAAGACCTCAGTACAAATCTCCTCAAAATCTGAACGATCGTCTACACTCAAACCTTTCAAAGGGCCCGCTTCCCCTAATCCAAAGATTTCCCTCCCCTCTCTTGGGCACACCTTTATCCAGAATGTATCTTTTGATCTTAGTACTCCCCTAGAGGTCCCCGCTTCAAATTTAAAATCAAGGATATGTTTTTGGCAACTCGTTTTTATCTCCATATAAGACTTTAATTCTCAACCGTTGTTTCAAACCATTCAATGACCATGTAAATCGCACTTCCAAGAAGTTGGATTTTTCCAATTTTCAATTGATTTAAATAACCAACTATGATTATTAGGCAAATAACATAAAAGTTACGGTAATAAACCCTATCTTTGCGCTCCAAAAGTAAAATTATCTTTAAAAAGAAGTTTTAAACATTTCACTTATTTTTTTTCAAACAGAGTAACAATTCTGTAAGTAATAAATTGCAAAAAGAATTAAAATGGCAGAGAAGGATTTAACTATTGACGTAGTAGTAGAAATTCCTAAAGGAAGCAGAAACAAATATGAGTACGATTACGAGAAAAAAATGATCCGTTATGACCGGATGATTTTTTCTTCTATGCATTACCCAAGCGATTACGGCTTTGTTCCAGATACCTTGGCTTTAGATGGAGATGCATTAGATGCATTAGTATTAGTTTCAGAACCAACTTTTCCGGGTTGTATTATAGAAGTTAAACCAATTGGTCTTTTCAGAATGACCGATGATAAAGGACCAGATGCTAAATTAATTTGCGTCCCTGTTTCAGACCCTGTGTGGAATAAGATTAACAATTTGGAAGAAGTAAACCCTCACTTAATCAAAGAGATTGAACATTTTTTCCAGGTTTACAAAGATTT
Organism: Xanthovirga aplysinae; assembly: GCF_009711365.1. Taxonomy (GTDB): domain Bacteria; phylum Bacteroidota; class Bacteroidia; order Cytophagales; family Cyclobacteriaceae; genus Xanthovirga; species Xanthovirga aplysinae. Next base: position 2,302 of record NZ_SMMB01000575.1, read on the forward strand.
AGAAGAGAAGAAAGTAGGCATTGAAGGATGGGAGGATAAAGCTGCTGCCATTAAAGCCATTGAGGAATCAAAGGTAAGATACCAAGAGAATAATAAGTAATGATTCTTACCAGTTGCTTTAGGCAATTGAAAGACTCATTTATAAGCTAAAAAGAGAGCTA
>NZ_SMMB01000554.1 GCF_009711365.1 Xanthovirga aplysinae
TTTAAAAAATACAGAGTTGAGTAATGAGTTAGTAATCGATTCAACTCAAGAAGGATGTCGTATAGCCCTTTTAAAGGATAAAAATCTGGTAGAGTTCCATAGGGACGAACAAGAAAATCAGTTTAAAGTCGGCGATATTTACCTGGGCACTGTAAAAAAAGTGGTTCAGGGACTCAACGCCGCTTTTATTGATTTGGGATATGAAAAAGATGCCTTCCTGCATTATCTTGATTTAGGACCTCAGGTGAATTCATTAAATAAATTCACCAAGCAGATACAGTCCAAAAAAATTACTTCACATAAGTTAAGTAACTTTAAGGTAGAGCCTGATATTGATAAATTTGGAAAGATATCACAGGTACTCACCAAAGGAAAACAGATCCTTGTTCAAGTTGTAAAGGAACCTATTTCAACAAAAGGGCCTCGATTATCCTGCGAGTTATCTATCGCCGGGAGATTCATAGTATTGGTGCCTTTTTCAAATACGGTAAATATCTCTAAGAAAATTACCGATAATGAAGAAAGGAAGCGGTTAATCAGACTGATTTCTTCTATAAAACCCGATAATTTTGGCGTAATCATCCGTACAGTCGCGATGGGGAAAGATGTCGCAGATCTGGATAAGGATATGCGAGATTCGTTGAAAATTTGGGAAGAAGGAGTAAAAAGCTTAAAAACTGCCAAACCAAGAGAGAAGGTGATAGGAGAGATGAGCCGTGCCTCATCCATGTTGCGAGATATGTTAAACGAGTCATTTGACAGCATAGTTGTTGATGACACCTCGATGTACAACGAGATTAAGTCGTATATTCATCGAATTGCTCCAGATAAGGAAAAAATTGTTAAACTTTATAGTGGAAAAGCAAAGATCTTTGAAAACTATGGTATTGAAAAGCAAGTAAAGTCTTTATTTGGTCAATCAGTTAGCCTCAAAGGAGGAGGTTATTTGATTATTGAACACACGGAGGCGTTGCATGTTATTGATGTTAATAGCGGGAATAAGTCAAATGTGGAGACTGATCAGGAGACCACCGCACTCAATGTAAACATTCAGGCCGCCAAAGAAGTTGCCCGTCAGTTACGCCTTAGAGATATGGGTGGAATCATTGTTATTGATTTCATTGATATGAGAAGGGCAGAAAATAAGAAGCTTCTCTTTGAAACGATGAAAGAGGAGATGAAAACTGAACGGTCAAAATTTACGGTTCTTCCTTTAAGTAAGTTTGGATTGATGCAAATCACCAGGCAGCGGGTAAGACCGGAAATGAATATTGTTACCAGAGAAAAATGTCCTACCTGCGGGGGGACAGGTAAAATTTCAGCTTCCATATTAGTTTCTGATCAGATTGAACGAAATCTTGATTTTGTCATGAGGAAGCAGAATGAAAAAAATATTACCATTTCACTTCACCCATTTTTGTTTGCTTATTTTACAAAGGGGTTGATATCAATCCAGGTAAAATGGTTTTTTAAATACTATAACTGGATAAAATTGATACAGGATTCTTCGTTAGGTCTCACCTCCTTTAAATTTTACAATCGTAACGGAGAAGAAATTGAAGTAGAAAACATTTAAAAGGAAGAAGCCCCGCAATGCCGGGGCTTTTTTCATATTTGCATCTAGAAAAATATTCCGATATCAAGGCTGATTAGGTCGTTTTTTATGGATAAATTACCGTCTGTTATATTTTTTGTTGAAACGATATTTGTGAGCCCTCTTTTGTAACTAATTCCTGCAAATACTGTGTTGGTAGTTCCTATTTTTCTCTCGACACCTGCGGCCAGTAATAACGATGCGTCCATCCAATTATAACCTTTTGGGAACAATTCAGATTGTTCTTTCTCATGAATTAGAACTTCAGCTAGTCCTCCTAATTGAAAGTATAATTTTGTGTCTAAAGCAATTTCATTGGTGTTGAAACGGATACTTAAAGGAAGTTGAAGATATTGCAATCTTGAGTCCATTTCCCGAATGGGCCCTTCAGTATTATTTTCTAGATGTACTCGTTTTGGGGTATAGTAAATGCCTGAATTAAAAGCAGTATTTTCTGTGAGAAAAAAATTGACTGTTGGCCCAAAGGAGAAGCTTGCATGTATTTTATTGGCTTGGAATCCGGAATACTCTCCTGAGGTCTCAATTCGATTGGTTTGTAAACCGGTGGAAAGATAAAGTCCAAATTGGGTTTGAGCAAAGGAGGTTAGAGAAAAAAGTCCAAAGCAACCTAATAAAAAAAGTCTTTTCATGGATAATTTTTAGAAATAGTTGAAAAATCTGATTTTGTTTATGGTACATATAAGTATAAGCCTAAATTAATAAAAATTTGTA
>NZ_SMMB01000013.1 GCF_009711365.1 Xanthovirga aplysinae
GAGAGCAGGAGGAAATGATGTTGGAACGAGATATCGATGTAGACCGCACCACTATTTATCGTTGGGCCAACGTGATGCTCCTGAAATTGAAAGATGCGTTGGTATTTGCAAGGAGGAACGACAGGATCCTGGAGAATCCATGAGACTTATATCAAAGTAATAAGCAAATTGAAATACCTATATCGAGCCGTTGATTCGAAAGGAAGAACGATTG
>NZ_SMMB01000979.1 GCF_009711365.1 Xanthovirga aplysinae
ATCATAAGCAAAAATCCCTAGGAGAAAAAAATTGAGACAGGTGGGAATGGATCAGGGGAGACCCCCTGAACCAGTTGTAAGAATTTTGTTCAATAGTAGTTCCAATCCATTTTGAATTATCGGGCACTATTAAGCTTGAAATTTAGGGATGATTTTAGAGAATCCCATTTTATGGTTTTTGTTTTTTTACTATCTCTCAACTCTAAATACTGTGCTAACTTCTTGTAATTCAGAATCTGCGAAAAATATGTAGGGCCCTGTTTCAATTAGTTCTAAGCTAACTGAATAAGAATAATCATAGCTACCCGGAACAGGGATTGGGTCGGGAGTAACATAAATAGAACTACCTGTCCTTTCATTATATACCTCAAACTCCACATAGGGCGCACTTCCGTCACTGGCATTGCCAATTACTGTAAAATTTACAAAGTCCCCTACATAGAAGTAATCGTTCTCAAAAGGGTTAACAATTGTCAGGTTTTCAAAATATTGAGGTTCTTCAACCAGAGGTTCCTCTATAATGACCTCTGTCATACAAGAAGTGGTTAATAGAAACAAACCAAGGACAAAAAATGCGTTTACAAAAGTTCTAGGTAGAATTTTCATTATAAAAAATGGTTTAATTATTAATTTATTTACTGTTTGATAAGATGCTGGAGGCCTGGGTACCTTAAAAAAATAATCCCCAAGCTCAAGTCTAAAAAATTGTTGTTTCTTCAAATAAGGTTTTTTAATCCACCGAAAGAACTTCCTTCCACATATGTTGGTTTTGTGGAGGTGGAATTACCAAATGGAAGTTCTTTAGAAAGATTTTTGGATTTAATGCACAAAAATCAAACCATGTTTAAGTTTTTTATGGGTAAATTCATATTTATAATCTCCATTTTTACAAGTCTGGCAAATAAGCTGATCTATATTGCTAATAATTAATAGGTTATCTGTTGTTGATAGCAAGAACTTTTAGTTCCAAAAAATAAAGGAAGTATTTAAACCTTGTGCAAATTGACTTTATAGCAATTTTTGGGGAAACTGTAGGTTTGGCAAAACAAGAAAATGAACACCTAATTAAGCTAGGTTACAAAATTTCAGTTTAATTATAATTTTTAATTGTTCAAATTCAGCAGGTGGGCTGGGCCCCATCGAGGGATTTTTTCTTTATCTATTATACCAAGTTTTGATTTTTGTGAATACAGAGATATTGACATTTGTTAGTATTTGAAGAGCAATGTGAAGCAACAAATGAAAAGAAACTTTGTCAATCGATTTTTGAGTTGGTATAAAAAAATTCAAGTAAGCAAATCTCCTCAAATGAATTTGGTTTGGGGCTTTTTTCTATACAACTTAATTGGTGTCGCATTACTTTCAATCCCGGTTTTTCATAAATCCCATGTTTCCTTTCTTGACAATTTATTCATTTCCACATCAGCAATTTCAACCACAGGATTAGTGACGGTAAGTGTAGTGGATTCCTATAATATTTTTGGTCAAATTATAATTATGCTATTATTCCAATTTGGTGGGATTGGTTATATGACTTTAACCTCTTATTATCTTTTCTTAACCACCAAGAAAATTACTAATTGGCATGAAAAAATTATAGGGACAGAGTTTACTATGCCTAAAACCATATTGGTAATAGACTTTTTAAAAACTGTGGTTTTATTTACGCTTGTTACGGAAATAATAGGTGCAATTTGTTTTTTTATTGCTTTTAAAAATCCTGATGAGGGTGTTTTTCAGGTAATTTGGTATAGTGTTTTTCATAGTGTTTCTGCTTTTTGTACTGCGGGTTTTGCTCTTTTTAATGATAGTTTTGAAGGCTTTCAAGATAATAGATCTATAAACAGTATTATTTCAGTACTTTCAATTGCAGGTTCATTAGGATTTATTGTATTTACGGATGTATGGTATCGTATTTCAGGTAAATCTAAAAGTGTAACCTTTACTTCAAAGATTATAATTTATGGATTTTTAATCCTTCTTTCTTCAGGAACAATTCTACTATATTTAACCGAGCCACTAGTTCACCAGTCGGGTACAAGTGCATTAATGAAATCTTTTTTTAAAGCTATGACTGCAATGACTACGGTCGGTTTTAATACGGTTTCAACAGGTGCTTTAACAATCCAATCATTATTGTTGGTTGTTTTCTTAATGTATATTGGTGCATCACCTTCTGGGACTGCAGGCGGAATGAAAATCACTACTCTCACTGCTATGATCGCTGTTTTAAAAAGTAGAATTTTTGGACAAAAGGATATTACCTTTTTAAATAACCGTATTCCTTTTGAAAGGCTTTATGTAGCAACTTCAACCTTTATCCTATATACAAGCCTAATATTTTTGTTTACCTTTCTACTTATGTTTTCAGAAAAAGCAGTTTTTGAAAACATATTATTTGAAGTCGCATCCGCTTTAGGTACAGTTGGATTAAGTACAGGAATAACTGGTGACTTATCTCCAATCGGTAAGATTCTAATTATAATGTTAATGTTTATAGGTCGAGTTGGTGTATTAACATTTGGATTTGCATTATTGGCAAGAAAACAGAGTAATCAAAGTGGTTACATTGAAAATGATTTGGCTGTATAAAATATCTTATAGGGAGTTTTTAATAATGTTTAGTGATGATTGAGGTATCCAATTATTAAAAATAGCTGCTAAAATTTGCATATAGGTTCATGCTGGACAAAGACGTTAGATAAGTCAGGCTTTCCTTCCTATAAACAAACCGTTATAAGCCTTCCTGGATTTAGGGAAAGCAAGTAATTGCTCAAGGTATGGAGTAATTTTGAAGAAAATGAAAACTATGTAATATGGGAATAGATAAAATTTGAAAATAAAATGGGTAATTAGGAAACCTAATAGGACTGAAAAAGTAAAAATATGAGAGTTTTTTATTTATTGCATCAAACTAACATTGTGTTTCATGTCATAGCGGGTTCAATAGCTTTGGTACTTGGATTTTTAGCTTTAACAACAAAGAAGGGTGGAAAACGGCATAAGGTGGTTGGGGATTTATTTCTTTTCCTTTTAACTATTGTCATTATTACTGGATTAATAGGAGTTTTCGTTTTTGGAAGGAATACCTTTTTGTTAATCATTACCATATTAAGCGCTTATTTTGGATTTTCGGGGTACAGAGTTCTGCAAACCAAAACTAATCAACCCAAATTAATTGATGTTTCAATTGCGATTATTGCCCTGACCTCCCTTTTCTACTTTTTGTATTATTTCAAATCAATAGGAATGATTTGGTCACCAATAATTATTTACAGTACCGTTGGTACTTTAATGATGATTATTGCCTATGATTTTATTCGTTATAGGATTCCCAAAAAAAATTATAAAAAGTTCTGGCTTTATGAACATATTTTTAAAATGATAGGAGCCTTTACGGCTTTGCTTTCTGCATTTTCGGGGACCGTTTTGGAAAACTATCAACCCTATAGTCAATTTTTGCCTTCGGTTTTAGGGACCATTCTTCAAGCTGGATTTATTGTTTATCATTTCAGAAAAGAAAATAATAAGAAAATTATAGAAAAAAAGGTTTATAAAACATTTCCAAAATAAGTATTATACAGACTTTATATTGGCCCGATTGGAAGAAGGCCATTCGTGTGGATTTTCTTATTCATAAAAACTATTTCTATCTCTATGCTGAAATTAAAGACCTTAACATTTCAAATCTTAAGTACATTGCTCCTTTATTTTACGGTCCATAATTTTGTAAATGCCCAGGTATCCCATGAGACAATTTTGCAGAAAGTAGATTCTATATGTAATGACTATGGAAGCCCACATTATCCCGGAACAGCGGTGTTGGTTGTGAAAGATGGTGAAGTGCTACTTAACAAAGGTTACGGTTTGGCAAATCTTGAACATGAAATTCCAATCACCCCAACGACAGCATTTGATTTGGGTTCTGTTTCGAAAATGTTTACAGGGTATGCAATCTCATTACTGGTGGAACGGGGAAAAATATCCCTTGCTGATGACATCCGCCAATATATACCGGAACTTCCGGATTATGGAAATATCATTACCATAGATCATTTACTTCATCATACCAGTGGCTTACAAAATACAATAAAGTTATTGTCTTTGGGAGGTTGGTCATTTGATGATGAAATATCTACAGAACAGGTCCTTCGCTTGGCTTATGCACAGAAAAAGCCAAATTTTTTGCCTGGGGAAAATTACGAATATTCAAATACCGGATACCTTTTGCTGGCTGAATTGGTGCATAAAGTTACGGGATTATCATTTAGAGAATGGACGCAAACGAACATCTTTGAACCTTTAGAAATGACACAGACGATGTTTGTGGATGATCATGCTACAGTGATTCCCAATCGGGCTTATAGCTACTTTATGAATGGCCTAGGAGGCCTTGGGGTTTCTCCAAACAATTCCCAGGTTCCGGGACCAGGTTCTTTGTATTCCACTACAACTGACCTTGCCAAATGGTTGCAATACGTTGACAACCCTGGGGAAAAAATGAAGCCTGTTTTTGATCGAATGTTCCAGCCCGGTGTGTTGAATAATGGGAAGGAAATAAAAGTTGGGTTTAGTGTTTTTGTAAGAGATTTTAAAGGAACCAAATGGATTAGTCATGAAGGATTTTGGTGGTCTTTTGCAAGTCTGTTGGTTCATTTTCCGGAACTCCATTTGTCAGTGGTTACCCTTAGTAACCATGCATGGATGCCGTATGATATTCCAAGGGAAATAGCCTCACTTTATCTTCCAGAAAATAATGTCAATAATAAAGCTCAATCAGCAAAGCCAAAAATTGAAGTTTCGGAGATGGTTTTGGATAGTTACCTAGGAACCTATCGTTTATCTCCGGGCTTTTACCTTACCGTTACCAGGAAAGAGAATCAATTATTTTCTAATATTACTTTTGATGGTGCAGAAACCTTTCCAATGTCAGCAAAGTCGGATTCTGTATTTTTTATTGAGGATTTTAGAGGAAAGACTATAACCTTCCTAAAAGATGGATCCGGTCAGGTGAACCAGGTAATCTATGATGAAAAACCTTGCCCCAAGGTGGACAATGAGCCCAACCCTGCTCCCAATTTAAATGATTACTTGGGGAATTACTTCAGTAACGAAATCAAAACATTGTACACCGTTTTAGTTGAAGATAGACAGTTAAAACTAAATCATCTTCGAATTGGACCTCAAAACCTTAATCATGTAAGAGGAGATGATTTTTTAGTGGAAAGATGGGAGCCTCGATTTCCAAAAGGAATGGAGTTCTTAAGGGATGAAAATGGTAAGGTTTTCGCTTTTAGTATTTTAAATCATCGATTTGTTAAAGTGATAGAGGAATAGAAAGGAGTAATCAAATGATAAGGATGATGCTTTTCTCTATGAATTTTTAATAGTATAGTCCTTATCTATTGTTTTAATGAATATTTAAGGGGCTTTTAGGTAACTGTTTTCTCAGATTTTAATAAGAATCTGAAGAGGAATCTTATGAAAAATAAATTTTTCCCTCCTTGAGAGAACCGTTTATACTTACCTTATTTGTGATAAATTTGAGGATCTTATCACTTATAATTAAATTGTACCCTAGGGATTTTTGGCTGGAAAAACGGTGCTCATGAACCTTACAATGGAATGGACTCATATAAAACAAAATCTATCAAATAGGTTTCCTTATTTGACCGATGCAGACCTTAATGAATTTTTGGCCATTACGGAGATAAAAGAGTTGAAAGCAAATGAGCATTTTATCAAAAGGGATAGTTTGAAAAAAAAGGTGGGGTTGGTTTTGAAAGGATTGTTACGTGGCTACTATATTAATGAAGTAGGCAATGAAACTACTATTTTTTTTTGGCAGGAAAACACCTTTGTCTCAACCTGGGAAGCTATGCTTTTAAAGAAACCTTGTACTCAAAATATTGAGACCATAGAGCCCTCAGTTTTGCTAATTTTTGATTATGAGAAGTTAAAAGAATTGATGCAAAGCAGCCCCAAAATTGAAAAAGGGTATCTTGAAACTTCACAGTTTGTTTTGGCTAAATCCCTATACCAATTACAAACTTTCCTTCATGAGAAACCGGAGAAAAGGTATGAGTACTTTGTGAAGGAATTGGGCTTTTTTTCCGATCGAATACCTCAAAAATATA
>NZ_SMMB01001046.1 GCF_009711365.1 Xanthovirga aplysinae
CAGTCCCAAAATGCATTTATGTTTAATATTGGGCAAATTATTCAACATACCGGAGACCTCTTTTTGACTAAGCACAATGGGCAGATTTACCTTCTTTCGAGGTCTTTCAATGGCATAGAAACGATTTGGCATTCCTAAAACCATTTCGTAATAAAATTTAATGGCATTAATTGCTTGGTGTATATAGGCTTCAGATTTATTGGCTTTCACTAAATATCCTAAATAATACCTAATATCATTCTCATTGAGTTTTAGGAGCTCATGGGTTTTAAAATAATTCATGAAAGCTTCAAAATGGGAAATGTAACTTTTGGCAGTGGAAAGAGAATACTTCTTAATTTCGAGCTTTAGGAAATAGGCTTCGGGACATACTTTATGATGTGCAGGTAGTTTACGCTTTCTGAACCATTCAATGCTCAAAGGTTTATTATTATTTTTTAAAGTGCCGTTTTTAAAAAAATAGTTGGTGTTTACCCAGGCTACTCCTTTAAATTTCTGAAAAACTATGTTTAAGTTGGGGGCATTGTTTTTTATATACACCATTCCATATTTCCTTGACCATTTTGGAGAGGGAAGCTCTTTAATTAAGGCCTGAATAATCTTGTCAGGATAAAATTGAATACCAATTTTTTTCTGACCATTAATCAGAAGGTGTTTTAAGGTAATATGTTTGGTAGGGTCCTTCATCAGTTTGGATTAAGTTAAATCACTACAAGAAGACCCGCAAATTTAAAAGTATATTTATACGTACATTAAACGTGTAATCCACGACTATGATGATATGCCCTGAATGAGGGAAAGAAATTACAGAACGGACAAATAAAAAGTTTTGGTTGTAACAAGGTACAATAGTTATTAGATCATGGATTGGTAATATGATTGGCCCAATTGATTTCTATTGGTGGCTTTAGAGTACCAATGGTTTGTTAATGCAAGCTCCTTTATACATTCTAAATCTTTATATTTTAAACTAAATAACTTACAACGGCTCCCCCTTTTTCTACCATCCAACCCACGCCAGCAACAGGAGTATTTTCACAGGGGGGTTACAAAAACCATTTCTAACGTTCCGTCTATCCTCGTTCGACCTCCTACACTTTAATTAACCACATACCATAAAACGCATTGGAATGACTCCTCCTTACTCTTGATCAAAAGTATTCAGGGAAAGGAAATGGGCCTTAGTTAACATCTAATGACTTTCTGAATCTCTAAAATAAGATGAATAGGGAATTACAAAATAATTTTCTTTTTTCACTAAAACATTTTCGATCTTTCAATCCACCTTACACCGTTAATAAAAAAATAGGTGATTGGGAATTCATCAAACTCAAAATCTTGTTCTTTCCCATTAAATTGGCCTTCCAAAAAACTCACTAAAATTGGAAAAACTCCAGGGAGAAGAAATCTCAAAAATTACTACAATTCATTTTTTGTTCCTTTATTAATTACCTCCTTGGTAAAACAGTATAACACATAGAGATTAAAGGACATACCACAGCATACATAATCAAAGTGAATCCTGTTTCTAGTACTACAAAATCCTCAAGGGAGGTCATCACATGCTTAGCCGCTATTACACAAACTCCAAAGCTGAACCCAAGGGGAAAGGCCAAGGAAAATAATTTAAGTGTTCTCCGCAAAAAAGAATCTTGTAGAAATAGTGTGGAACAAATGTACGGCCAGAACACCCCCTGAATAAATAGGGACCCAAAAGCAAAGAGCAACGCTATGTTTTCTCTATGCATATTCAATGCGTCATACTCTTCTTTGAATATTTTAAATTTAAAAGTGAACCCAATTATTAAGGTGGGAATAACAAAGGATAAGAAAGCCAAAATATGCCTTATAAATGGTACCTCTTTCATACTACCTGACCCTTTTCAATTAACCTTTTTAAATCTTGCAATAACACCTTGTTGGTTTTACCCATTTTGGGTTTCATCATCAGTTTTACCAATAACCTTTTGAAAATATTTGAGGGTCTATAGTATTGTTCAAATTGAACCTCGGTAATTTGGCAATCAATCGATTTGGTGGTAAAACCGAAAACAAATTCATTCATTATATTTTTCATGCCAAGATTATCCTCTTTCATTTTCCAGAAGATTTCACTTGTTGGCTTATAGATGATCGTTTCTTCTTTTACTTTTCCAATCTTATTTCCCATTTGCAACTCACAATTTCTAACTGCACCCAGGTATTCCTTTCCGGCAGTTGTATGTTTTACAAAAGACCTTCCCCATATAGCCATGTTTGAGGAATCATTTAATATTTTCCAAACGCCCTGCAAAGAACTATGGATGGTAATTTTCCAGGACCCGATTTTTTCCAAATTGTTAAGAATTGCACTCCTATCCATACTAGTCTGAGACTTACTATAAACCCTTTGGTTTTCCATTCCTAAATTGTTTTTATGTACTTACTTTTTATTAGACAATTTAACCTAATCAATTGGACGGGATTTATTATTTTTTTTTGTTTTACTCATTGGTGGCTATCTCTACCCATTTTGGATTGTTCTTCAATAGATAGGTGTGAAAAATAGAGTTAGTAGAATTAAGGGGATCTATTCCTTTAACAATATCAATTCTAAGATTAAGGAGGTATTCTTTATTAGGATGATCCTTTTGTTTGGCCATTTTTATTTCATTGGCCTTTATGTGAGCTTCTTGTTCAGGATTTAAAATTCCTTTAATTGTTGTGCATTCATGGCAAGTACCCGTCTTCTTGATCAGTGAACATCTATTATTAAAAATACGATGCATATGTTTCCTCCCATCCGCCAAGGCATGTTTGGCCTTACCTTCTGACAATTTGGTAATACTCATGATCTCTTTCAAGCTAAATCCATACACTTCTTTGAGTAATAAACATATTTGTTGGCTTAAAAGCAGTGTTTTGCTGATACAGTTAAAGCAATAATTTATATGTTCTCTTATTTCAAAATTGTGGGAGGGTTGCCTGTAAAAAACCTCTTTCATTCTACAAAATAACTCTTCTGATCGCAGATGTAATGCTGCACCTAGCTGTTGGGTGTTTTCTGGCCATCTTTTTTTTCCGGCTAAATGGTTCTTGCACAAATTGACCGCAATACTAAACACCCATGTTTTTAAGGTTGAATTTCCCTGGAAAGTATATAGCTTGGTATAGGCTTTTAAATAGGTATCCTGCACCAAGTCTTCGGTGTCCTCCTTGTTTGTAACCAGCCTGAATACAAAGGATGTCAATTCCTTAATCAGGGAAAGAAAGGCTTCATGAAAGTCCTTTTCAGTTATAATTTGGGAATTATTATGTCCTTGTTCCATTTTTTAGTTTTAAAACTTGTGGCCTCTTAAAATTACCCAACCCTATCCCTTAGACAAATAAAGCTTTAGATTCGGACGAATTTTAACGAAATATTTTAATCTTAAGAATTCATAGCAGCATATCCCCATAAATATTCTTTTCACGAAAGAGGAAATAAGTTTAGCATCAATGGAAATTTGCAAGTGTACCAAACTCACTTATACCTTGCTAAAAGTCATGTACCACTCTTTATAAAGGAAATGGCCTGAACACTCTTCACAACCTAGTTTATACCATTCCTTTAAAAGAAATACAATCTTTTTTCTTCTCTTTCAATACTTCCATGAATTAAATGAATCCCCAAATCCCTATTAATTGATGAAGTAATTAAGAGCATGTTTAAATAGAAATTAAATTAAGAAAAACCCCTTGAAGTAGTCTATTAAAGGGTTTTTCTTGGAGACAAAGTCAGGCCGCTTAAAACCTTCCTAATCACGTCCATAAATGCTCATACCTACCCCGTTGGAAGTTGATGCTGATTTTAGAAGTGTAAGATTCTTCGGTGGGAGCCCTTGTTGAAATAAACGCTTACCTTCTCCAAGGATTAGGGGAAAAGTCCATAGTCGATACTCATCTACCAAATCAAACTTTAAGAGGGTTTGGATCAACTGCCAACTACCATGAACTTGCAACAGGGGCCCATCTTGGGATTTAAGTCCAGCCACCTGCTTTGCTATATCCCCTCTAATTGGAAAAGAATTTTGCCAATCCAATTTTTTCAGAGTGTTTGTTGCTACATATTTGGTAGCGTCATTTAGTAAATTGCCCTCCGACTCTACTTTTAAATTTGAAAAATGAGGAGCAAAGAGCTCATAAGTCTTTCTACCAAGTAACAAGTCGTAAGGTTCAGCCATTGCTTCTTCTCTTACTTGCGCCATTACTTTATCCCAATATGGATCAGCCCATCCCCCCTGTTCAAAACCATTAGATTTATCTTCCTCTGGTTCTTTAGGTGCTTGCATTACCCCATCAAGGGTTTGAAAAGTTAAAATCGCTAGTTTTCTCATAGTCGTCCTTCTTGTTTAGTTTAGATCTTTACTTACAAAGTGATAGGCATCGATGATTTTGCCTTATCTCCTTTTTAATAGAATCATTATTTTAATTTGGTTATCTAAAACTTGGACGAATGACTAAGCAAAAACGGACGAAATATTCATTTTTTTATTTTACCTGTTTAGCCTTTTGAGATTTTGCCCAATCTGGACAATTTTCCAAGAAGTAATTATGTAGGTCAGTTCCCTCAGCATGGAGAGGATCAATCGATTTAACCAATTGTAATCTAAGGCTCAGCAGTTTCTCATAATTTTTATTATGAGCTTCTTTTACCATTTTAAATTTATTAATTTCTATTTGGGCTTTTTGTTCGGGATTAAATTTATCATTAAGCTCCGTACACTGGTGACAAATCCCTTTTTTATTAATTAAAGCACAACGCTTTTCAAAAATTCGACTCATTTCTTTTCGAGCGTCAGCTATTGCATGTTTTACTTTTCCTTTAGTTAGACCGGTAATCAGTATTATTTCTTTTACCTTAAAATTATAAACCTCTTTAAGTAGTAAGCAAAGTTGCTGGGTAAGAAGAAGGGTTTTGTTAATACAGGAGAAACAGAAATTGATATGCTCACGAATAACAAACCTTCCATGTTCAGAAACCTGGGAAACCTCTAATTGCTTTTGAAGTAAATGATCATTTTCCAGATGCAGCTTTCTTGCAAGGTCTTGCCAATCCTTTCCCCATCTTTGCCTTGCTCTTACATTATCTCTTAGCAAATTAAGGGCAATGGAAAAAACCCAAGTTTTAAAGGAAGATTTTTCTTGGAATGAATTTAGATTTTTAAATGCCTTCAGGTAGGTGTCTTGCGCAATATCCTCTGCCTCTTCCCTATGAGTGACTATTCGATAAATAAATGATTTTAACTCCCCCTGGAACTTAATAAATTCTTGTTTGTACCTTTCTGACTTTCCCATAGAAAAAGCTATTCCAAACCAAAAACATTGGTAAAATATACAATAATATTTTGTTAAGACTTGCCTCCCAGGCTTTAAAAAAGGTGAGCTTAAAATAAAATTAATAAACTTTTAATTAGTTTTAACTTTTCCTTAATACTTATCTGAAGTATTTATTATTTAAGGTAAAAAAAGGTCCCTTGTTAAATAAGGGACCTTTTCCTAAATTTCTTCAACCTCTACAGAGGGATAAAAAGAACTCCCATCAACTCTAATTATGTAAATACCTTCTTCTTTTTCAAAAGAGAAAGCACCAAGTTCCCTACTGGCATGTGACTGGGGATTATTTCGGTTGACCCAATGGACATTAATCCAATATCCATTGGGACTGTTTACATAAGCATGGGGTTGGTTATTCCCTAAAGAAAAAATTACTTCAGAATTAGTAGCTTTTTGCAATAGGCTTAAGGAATAATCAATAGGTTCCATATTACCTTGCCAATCTTTAAATGTATTTAAATAGGCCTCTGTATATTCCACTCCTACATTGGCGCTTTGCACCACACAACTAATTGAAACCTCTCTTTTCTGGTTTGGAATTATCACGAAAGGATCAGAACTCCCACCATATTTTGCCTTCGTTTCATCAAATGTAATAGAAGGAAGGTCATCTCTTGTATCTGTAACCACCACATAATAGGTCCCTTCTTCAAGATCAAGATCGGTTGGGACCTGAGTAGCCTGCCCAAAACTTTCTATTAGTTGATCCCTATCATTAAAAATACTGACTTCAAAATCATTCAGGTCAATTCCAACAATTGGTAAATTTATTTGTAGAGATAAAATACCTGGTTCTGGCTCTCTTACTAAGGGACAATAAATAGAAAACGAGCGTAACTCATCTTTTTTGATTTCAAAAGGAGTTGGATCACTCTCATAGTAGTAGGGCTCCAGATCTTGCCCTGAATGAGCAATAACATAATAATCGCCAACTTCAAGATTTATCTCATCTGGAACTTCACTAAAACGCTCAAAAGTTTCTATAACTTCATCGTCGTTATTATAGATAGTAACTGCAAAGTTTTCAGTATTAACGGTCCTCTCCGTGTAAAGACCTATGCTTAACTGTCCGGTACCTTTCTCCTCTTCTCTAAGTAAACATGGAACCTCTATATTCACCAACTCCCCTCCTATTACTTCAAATTCAATAGGATCACTTTCATAGTAATTAGGTTTCAGATCTTGACCAGAGTGTGCAATAATATAATAGCTTCCCTCTTCAAGGCTTACTTCCTCAGGAATTTCACTAAAACGTTCAAAGTTTTTTATTACTTCACTATTGGTATTGTAAATGGTAACTACAAAATTTTCAGTATTAACCATAGGATCAGTAACAAGGCTAATACCTAATCTTCCTTCACTGTTGGACTCTTCTTTAAGCTTACAGAGAACTTCTAAATAGAGAATTCCCCCTTCTTCAACTTTAAATTCTACATGGTCACTTTCATAAGAATTAGGTGCCAGATCTTGACCAGATTGCGCAATAATATAATAATTTCCTACTTCAAGGCTTACTTCATCTGGGATTTCAGTGAAAGGTTCAAAAGTTTCTATAATTTCATCAGTCGAATTGTAGATGATAACTTTAAAATTCTCGGTATCTACATTTCCACTTTCCGTATAAAGACTAATTTTTATTTTGCCTTT
>NZ_SMMB01000566.1 GCF_009711365.1 Xanthovirga aplysinae
CTCTGAGTTAATAAATTGTCAGCCCTAGTATTCAGAATTACCCCTTGTTTTGAAGAAAACCCATGCAAAGAAAATCATAAAAATGAAGTCATTCAATCCATAAATTGTGAAGAAAACTCCTGTCATTATATCTTTTTCATAAACAGAGTGTAAGTCATTATTCATTAACCATAATATCCATGCAAGAACGTAAACAAGTTTCTCCACGGCAAATATACTTATAAGTCAATTTACTTTTTTATATGATGTTGAAACAGAAATATAGGCAAATCCCCAAATCATTATCATTAAAAGCCCAAAATTTGATAACACTACTGGATCCTCTTGAATTATTACTTCATTAGTAAATAGGCGAGAGAAAATCAATACACCCAGAATGTTTATAACACCTGCTAAAATAAATCCATTTCTAATTTTTGAGCTCTTCATAATATACTTATAAATTCGAGATATGGAAAACTATTATTTTATGTGTTGTAATGCAAAAATAGGGATTAAAGAGTTGCTTTCACTTTTAAACTTGGTGGAAGTAATGAAGGCAGTGCGGATATACAACATATTTGGTTTTCACGATTGTTAGGTACAAAACATGAAAAGAACTGTGCATAATGATATTAAGATTAGATTCAGAAATTGAGTTGAGACAATTGGAACAGTCAGATTCAGTTGATATTTTTCAAACTATTAACAGCCAAAGAAGATATCTTGGAAAATGGTTGCCATTTGTTGAGTTTACCAAGGAATTGAAGGATACCAAGAACTTTGTTAATTCAGTGGTGAATGCTCCTGAGAGTAGATTTGAGTTTGTTTTTACAATCAGAAAACAAAATGTTTTTATCGGGTTAATAGGTTTTAAAAGTACCGATAAGATAAATAAGAAAACGGAGATTGGTTATTGGTTGTCCGAGAAATATCAAAAGCAAGGGATTGTAACAAAGACAGTAGAAAAACTATGTGATTTTGCCTTCCAAAAGCAAAGTATAAACAGGATACAAATTAAGTGTGCTGTGAAAAACGATTCAAGTAAGGGTGTTCCGAAAAGGCTAGGTTTCAAGTTTGAGGGAATTGAGCGTGACGGAGAATTATTGACAGGAAATATTTTTACAGATGTTGAGGTTTACAGTAAATTAAAAAGAGATAAGTAGAATAGTAAAAATAATGTAAAGTGGCTAACGATGGCGAGCAACATGCTTTGCCAGCTCGCAAAAGCCGACGCTAATAAGCACAGCAGCCAGCTGAGGCGTTGTATACAATTATAAAAAATGGAAAATAAGCCAAATCATAAAACAGGTATAATATTTTTAATTTTATTATTCTTGGGGTTCATAGTAATGGAAGGACTATTTTCATATGTGGTCACTCCAGATACTCCAAGTGCTTTAATTAAATTAGTAATTTTTATTATCCCTATTAGTCTGAACTTTTTAGGATATAAATGGGCAAAGTGGCTCCTTTCAATAATGTTAATTCTTTATGCAGTTATTAATTTTCTTGCAGGCTTTTATGAAGAATCTAGAATTTTATATGCAGTAGGGATTTTTAATTTATATTTCGGTTTAATTATTCATTTTTCCAAAGACATTAAATCCATTTATAGATTAAAAGCTGTTTACGATTCTAAAATAAATCAAGAGGGAAATATCTCTGGCCTATCTTACCCAAGTGAAGAAAGTCAACCTCCTTTCCAATACCCTTATTTAATAGATAGAGTTAAAGCAGCTTCAATTGACGGACTTTTATCTTTTTTAGTTTTTGCAATTTTAATGTTGGTTGTAAAAGATCCTGTAGTTGGACGGCCCATTGCTTTGACAGTTTTTGTAATCTTTGTATTACTCTATGAACCAATAATGCTAACAAAATTTGGGGCAACCATAGGACACCAAACAGTTAATATTAAGGTTGTTTCAATAAAAGATCATGACCAAAGGATAAGTATTTTTAATGGAATCATAAGAATTGTCATAAAGGCAATATTTGGGTGGGCTTCATTTTTAACTATCAACTTTAATTCTAATCATAGAGCAATCCATGATTTTATGAGCTCATCAATAGTGCTGAAAAATCAGTAAAAGTGTACAACAATGGCGAGCTGTTATGCCTTGCCAGCGCACAAAAAAGCCGACGCTAAAAAAGCATAGCAGCCACCTGGACCGTTAGCTACCAGCAACACAAAAAATATGAACAGCAAAAAATTGATTTTGGGAGTAATATTAGCAGCTCTTGGGATAATTGGGGTTGTATCAATTCTAACTATGGAAATCCCCCTCCCTCCTGAAGTAGAAGCAATTTTAATAAATAAGTTTTCTCCCGAACAAATAAAATTATTGATTTTGATAAATCCGACAATCATGCTAATTATAGCAGTTGTTGTAGGTACCATTTTATATGACAAAGTAAATTTTGTAGTTC
>NZ_SMMB01000084.1 GCF_009711365.1 Xanthovirga aplysinae
CTGGTTATTAATACTTCTGGCATCATCTTCCGCTTCCTGATCAATAAAAATGCCTCGAAAATTTCTATCTCCCTTTATCTCGGCATATCCGCCGTTATTTCTGGTCACACCATCATCCTCAGCAAACTGATCAAACTCTATCCCCATTTCATTATGATCGCCCTTAATAGAGGCATAGGCATGGTTGTTTTTGGCCTTACCTCCAGAAGTAGCACTCTGATCAATATGAACGGCATTTACATTTGCATCCCCATGTATACGGGCATAGGTGTGGTTATTCTCACTTTTTCCTCCAAAGCTAGC
>NZ_SMMB01000048.1 GCF_009711365.1 Xanthovirga aplysinae
TAACCACGCTTCTGCTTGGATTCATGGCAGCGCTAATTTATTGGGCAATCGAATAGGTCAAAATGCTGTCTTTTTTGCTTCCAGTAAAAACAACCACGCCAAGGCCAGAATTAGAGGAAATTTTAATTTGTTTGGAAATCGGATCAATCAAAATGCTTTTTTCTTCAGTACGAGCAAAAATAATTACGCGGTTGCCCGAATCAAGGGAAGTTTCAACTTTTTCGGTAATCACATTGACCAAAGTGCTA
>NZ_SMMB01000655.1 GCF_009711365.1 Xanthovirga aplysinae
TTGTACCCAAAAAAAGATCAACAGACAGCAGGCCATTCCTACCGTTAAGCCTGATATGTTGATTAGGGTGTAAAGCTTTCGCTTTATTAAATTCCGGAAGGCGATTTTTATGTAGCTTTTTAACATGGTTGAATTTTAACGGCTAGTGAACAATGTGCTGGCTTAAAATTATTCAAGAAGCATGCCAGTAAAAATGAAGCTTTAAAGGCTTTTTGACAAGCTTTCTTGAAAGGAGACGTCCGCTAGCAGACATTTGCGTGCGCTGACGGACGGTATATAGTTTAAGTTAACCTTCCGACGGTTTCGAATATTTATTTAAGGTTTAAAGGATGAATTAATATTTATATCGTATTGTCAAGGTAAAAAAAGTTGTTCAATTCTCACTAAATGAGGTTTTAAAATAGGGTAAACTTATTGTGAGATGAATTTTAAACAATTTGGTCTTTTATAGTTAAGATAGGTTAATGTAAAAGGCCTCTTCTTCAAGGCCTTCATATTTAAAAATTTCTCAATGGTTATGAATTGGGACTCTTCTTAATTGAAGTCCTTTTTTATCTTTTCCAATAAGCTACGAACATTTCTTTGACTTTTGTCGGTGATGAGCATAATGTCTTTTGGGTATATGCCGATTCCTTTTTATTTAGTGCGGCCAAAATCTAACCCTTTAGAATTTCTTTTTATCTCTTTGTACCTTTCTAAAACCCCTCACAGGTTATTTTTTTGCCACATAATATTTGTCCCCCTGCATCCTCCAACAAAAAGTTACTTTCTGCAATTATTGTTTGTAATTGGATGTTTTGCTGCAGCTCTTCGGCTGATCCTGTTGCGTGATGAATTAGTCTATTTTCCTGGTCATAAATGTAGACCACCTTAGGTAACCTTACAAAGGATTCCTGTACTGTGGTCATTGCTTCATTTGCTAAGGCTATTTCTTCTTCGGGACTCAGGATCATTTCATAGGCCATCTCTATGGCTACGCTATCTACTTTTATACATTTCCGGCGAAGACTGAAATGCTTAAAATTAAGGTTAAGGATCCTACAAATGACATGATGCTTATGAATTTTGATTTATTTCTAGATACGATTTTCATAGTGTATATTTTTTGGTTTGGATTTTTTAGTTTGTGCCAAGTTTAATTCAACTGTTGAGCCAGAAGTCTTAAAATAGGTTCATACAGCCAATGAACCCATATTTTTAAATCTCACATCTTGAATAAGTGTTCATTTTTGAGCATTGAATGTTTTAAAACGCACAGGGTTTTTATAGGAATTACTAATTGATTGCTGCCCAAAAAAAGTGTAGAAATGGGGTGAATTCTTCTGTGAGGAATGGGTTTGGGATTGAGGCAGGCAAGTGAATGGGTGGAAGGGTGGAGAGGAATCTTTTACCAGGCTGAAGGTAAAGGAAAAACTTCTACTGGAGAGCCATGCCATGCAGGAGGGAGAGAAAGGGATGGTCTGGAGGGGTTTTTACACATGAAGTGCCTATGGGTTCACCCTTGGATGGTGTGGTGGTTTTGGGAGGACAATTGCTAAAGGTGACAATTGGGGTGTGAGTATTTGGAGTGTTTTAGGAACGGTATTTTTCTTTCAATTAGTTATTGTATTGACTTTCAAAACTTTGGGGTCGAAGAAAGGAGTGTTGAGATATACCTTATTAGCTAAGGAAATCCTATTACATTAAAACTCCATTTTTTGCTTTAATAGCGGGAGGTAATTTTGTTTCTCCCAACATCTCTCTAAGGTCAATTTCTATGGTTCTGCAAAGAGACATCATGGGAATATCATTGCCCATTCCCTGAAAAGGATTTTCTGAATAGTCCCCAACTATCTCCATCATTACATATACCCAACCTATTAAAGAAGAAATCGGAATAGATAGCCAAAAGCCCCAATCCCCCAATTTCATCAACTCAGGTATCATGGTAAAGGGTAAAAGTATAATAAATATGCCTACAAAATACCGGCTTATGTTTGCGTATTGCCTTGGCAGAGGAAAGTTTTTTATACGTTCGTTTTTACCTTGTAGGGTATAAAAGCCTCGGAGTATATTCTCCATTTCCATGTGTCGGAAATCATCGATAATGTCTTTCTCCCTAAGTTTTGTTAAATCTCTGGATTGTTCGTTAATGATCTGGGTTGCTGTATTGACGGAAGCTATTAACCGGTCGTGTTCATCTTCAGGTAAGAATTGTTTTAGTTCGCTTCTGGTTATCTCATCATCTATTAAGCCAATTCCGAATCTTTCCTGATATATTTTGGCTGTTCTTCCCATAAGCCCACCCTGACTGATATGTTCCCAAGGTGTAGCCACTAAAAGTTGACTACGGTGCGCATAGAGCCAGGCAATGTGTCTATAGATCAATCTACGTTTTATTTGGTGTAGTCCTTCTTCCATTACCTTCTTTTGAGTAAAAAGGTTGGTGATATAACCGTCAACCATCATTCCCCAGCTACGGCTATCATTTACGATGCCTCCCCAGATTTTACGGGCTTCCCACATTCTGTCATAAGCCTGATTGTTTTTGAAGCCCACATAAAAGGCTACTGCTGTACCAATCACGGAAACAGGAAGCCAGGGAATAGTAATGGAGATGAGGTTTATATTATATAAGGACGCAATCGTACCCATCATGATAATTAACCAAACCATATGGTGTCCTGTCCACTTGATGAGACTTCTTGTACTTATTCCTCTAGTTACAATCATTATCCTGTTAATTGTTTACCTTTTGAAAGGTAGGTAAGTAAGACTTTTGGCGGTGGGTATTACTCGATGATTTCTTTTGAAAGAAATTGATCTCAAAGGTCTAAAGGATTCCTACGAATTTTTCTTTAACTCTGTAGGTGAGGGTTTCGACTTCGTGGGAGTTCTTTTGACATACGCTTTTATAGTTAGTAATTACCTCATGTTCAAGGTTAATGATTTTTATTAGAAAAAACTTATACAAATTGAGGTTTTTAATTCGGCGTTTGGGAAAAAGGAGGGTGTGTCCCTCACCTTACTCTTATTTTTGAA
>NZ_SMMB01001280.1 GCF_009711365.1 Xanthovirga aplysinae
ATATTAAATATCTGGCATCAAAAATATAAGCACTTTCAATCATTAAGGCCAGAATTAACCAACACACAAAGAGCATCGGCAAAACAATTGCCCAAATCAAGGTTTTCACCTCATGGCCAAGGTGCATAAATTCAGCTACAATAAAATACGCTTTAACAATGGTCAAAACCACAAACAGAATATTTAGCGTCATCCCCCTTGGCACTGTAAAAGCTAAAAGGAATTCTATAGCGGTTACTACAGCCAAAATCACAGCCACCCTCACAAGCTTCATTATCTTGCTTCTGTCAACTGGCTCGGCAATAACCTTGGTAGTTTCTTCAAGTTCCATATCAGGTGATTCTTAAGGTTAAATAGTTTATAAGAACAGATTCTTAATTGTTTTAGGGAGATTTTTTAATTCCAATAGAATCATATTCAAACCTCCTGAACAAATTTTTCTTTGATTTCTAATTTAAATTAAATAGAAGAAGGTAAATACAAATACCCACACCAAATCAACAAAGTGCCAGTACAAACCTACTTTCTCTACCATTTCATAATGCCCTCTTCTTTCATAGGTTCCTACCACCACATTATAGAAAATAATGAAGTTGATCACAATTCCACTCAATACGTGGAAGCCATGGAAACCTGTAATGAAAAAGAATAAATCCGCAAAAGCAGCCGGACCATATTCATTAATATGTAAGTTAGCACCAAATATTTTTACTCCGTTTGCTAAAGTAAGTCCATCATCAGTACCTACGATAAAGTGAGTCCATTCCCAAGCCTGACACCCAAGGAAAGTCAAACCTCCGATAATCGTCCAAAGCATCCATTTTTCTACGGCCTTTCTGTCCATACGGTGACCTGCCTCAACAGCTAATACCATAGTTACAGAACTTAAGATCAAAATAAAGGTCATAATTCCTACAAAAACCAAAGGAAGATGAACCCCATGAAGAAAAGGTACAGCATTAAAGACCATCTCTGGAATTGGCCAGTGCTCTATAGAAGCAGCAAAATCATGAACTGCGCCTTCATAGGCAGGTGCACTAAATCGAATAAAGCCATAGGCTACCAATAACCCAGAAAAAGTAAAAGCATCTGAAAGCAGGAAAAACCACATCATCAGTTTTCCATAACTTGCTTTTAAAGGTTCATTTCCTCCATACCAAATGCCCCTTTTGGCACTTACATTTACCGCTGAAGTAGTTGACATATTTATTTTAAGTTTGAACGGTTAACGATACAATAACAAAAATACATACAAATAAAGCCACAATGCACCAAGGAAATGCCAATATGTAGCAAGCATTTCAATGGTCACTAATTTTTGCGAATGAACCTTATTTTTAAATGCGAAAATTAAAACAACCAATAAAAAGATAAGAGCTGAAATCAGGTGCACTCCATGAAGACCTGTCAAAACATACAAGAAAGAGCCCGAAGGGTTTCCCACAAAAAACACTTCCTCTTGTACCAAATCACTCCATGCTTGGAACTGCCCAATTAAAAAGCCAAGGCCCAAAACGAAAGTCAAGCCAAGTCCGATTTTCACCCCTTCCAATTTATCTTTTTTGGCGGAATAAAATGCCCACTGCA
This sequence comes from Xanthovirga aplysinae, assembly GCF_009711365.1. GTDB lineage: Bacteria > Bacteroidota > Bacteroidia > Cytophagales > Cyclobacteriaceae > Xanthovirga > Xanthovirga aplysinae. Next base: position 1,588 of record NZ_SMMB01001280.1, read on the forward strand.
AACTCAGACTACTACAAACTATCAAAATTGTGGTGATCTGAAAAATGCCGGGAAGTTGAAATTCTAACCAATTACCTTCTGCCTGTCGTACGATATAAGCACTTGTTAAGGCCGCAAATATCATAACTACAGAAACGATAAACAGCCACATCGCAAATTTTTGCGGATGCATAGCAAGTGGCCGTTTAGGCATCCCTACCATATCTACACTTTTTACCATCTTTTTATACTTTATCTAATAATAACGCAATCTGCAAAACAGGAAGATATATTAAAGAACCAAACATGATCTTTAAAGCTGCCTGACGTGAACAGTCCTTCATAAGTTGAAAAGTCTGGGCCAAAAACAAAACCCCACAAATGGTCACCACAATAGCAGACTTAATACCTGTCAACCCAAAATAGGCAGGCATCAAACCCAATGGCAACAAGAAAAGCGTATAGGTCATTATTTGGATAGCTGTATTTAGATCTTTCTTTCCTCCAAAAGGAAGTAGACGAAAACCAGCCTTTTTATAATCCTCATCTGCTACCCAGGCAATCGCCCAGAAATGAGGAAACTGCCAAATAAACTGAATACCAAAAATAACTAAAGCCATGTGTGAAATTTCACCAGTAGCTGCTACCCAACCCAATAATGGCGGTAAAGCCCCTGGAATTGCCCCCACAAAAACTGCAATAGGACCAACTCTTTTTAATGGAGTATACACAAAGGAATACAACACCATAGAAACCATCGCTAAAACAGTGGCCAATCCATTGGTAAACCTTAGCATCAACAACAGCCCAATTAGACCTATGAACACAGCAAAAATAATGGCTTCCTGAACATTTAAGCGATGAGTAGGCAAAGGCCTTCCAGCCGTCCTTTTCATCAACTTATCATAATCTCTTTCCAACACCTGATTGATCGCACAGGATGCCCCTGAAATAAAAAAACCTCCGAAGCAAAGCATGGTGAACACGGTCCAATCAACAGCGCCTCGGAGCGCCAACAAATAGCCAAAACCAAAAGAAAAAGCCACCACTAAAGACAATCTGAGTTTCAACAACTCAAAAAAAGCTTTGGCTTTACTTAAGTTTAAGGTTGCTTGAACTGAATTTGATGTTTTCGTTGTCAACATATTTTAATTCTCTATGGCAGCAGTTGCTGCTTTTCGATCTCTCACTAACAAAAACAGATAGACCTGAATTCCAAATATTATTGAAGCCAATAATAAATGGATAGGTTGGGCAAAAGCAGGAATGGCAAAATATGCCATTATAACACCTGTTAAAATTTCAAGAACAATAATACCCACCAATACTTTGCTCCAGCTCATCAATTGCCGGTCCCCCTTTGCATGTTGAAATAAAAGAACCAGCAAATAAACATGTAACAAAAGAATAACCAAGGAATAAGACCTATGGATATAAAATTTCAATCCCAACAGGTCAATCCATTGATTCCTCATCTGAAAGGCAAATTCTTCCGCTACTACATCAATCATCTCCCTGACTTCAGTCCCAAGTTCCACCTGAATTAAATAAGCAAAAATGCTAACCAACAGCAACTTTAAAATGGTCGACCTCTTCTGGATACTTTTACTTATGGTTATTTTGTCATTTGCACGATACACTGCATAAATTAAAAAGGCTACTATCACTAAAGCCAGCATCATATGCAGGGTAATAATCCAGGGCATCAATCTGGTGGAAACAACAATGGAACCAATCCAACCTTCAAAAATCACCAACACAAGGGTTGAAAAAGAAAGGTAGACAATTGTTTTATCACTCTTCCAATAGACCAAAGAACCCCAAAGTGTAAGAATAACCAATAAGCCAATGGTAGCACCCGTAAGTCGATTAAAGTATTCTGTCCAGGTTCTGTACTTATTGAATTCAGCTTCTACAAGGATAGATTCATCATGACGAATCTCATCGGCTTTCTTTTTAAAACCAAAGAAATCAAGATAGTTAGCGAATTTATCATTCTTTTTTGCTCTCTTTTGAGCATAAACCTCTTTATAATCAGAAGGAAGCTGGGAAACGTCAGTAGGAGGCACCCAGTTTCCAAAACATTTAGGCCAGTCAGGACATCCCATACCAGATCCGGTACTTCGGACAATCCCTCCTACCAAAATGAGTATATATACAGCGACCAGAGTTATACGCCCTAGTCGCCTGAATCTTCTATGTCCTCTATTTTGATTCATTCACTGCAATAACACCTTCTTCCTTCTCCCACTCCATCATTTCATTTTCAATATCCAAATTCGATTCCGGAGTATGTGAAAACGGAACATCTTGAGCAATAAAGTCTTCTTTTGCTCCTGGCTTACTGTAATCGTAAGGCCAACGATAAACCGTTGGAATTTCTCCCGGCCAGTTACCATGCCCTGGTTCAATAGGAGTTGTCCATTCCAGAGTATTAGATCTCCAAGGATTGGCAACAGTTCTTCTACCTCTGAACATACTATAGAAGAAATTAAACAAGAATATCAATTGTGAGCCAAATGTAACAATAGCCGCAACACTTACAAAAGTGTTAAGATCTAGAAAATCGCTGAAGGCATCAAAGTTTGTCCATGAGTAATATCTTCTTGGGAAACCAGCGATTCCAATATAGTGCATTGGGAAGAACACCAGGTAAACTCCCACAAAAGTTAACCAGAAATGAAGGTATCCTAATTTGGCATCCATCATACGGCCAAACATTTTTGGGAACCAATGGTAAATACCCGCCATCATTCCGAAGAATGAAGCACTACCCATCACCAGGTGGAAGTGGGCCACTACAAAATAAGTATCGTGTAATTGAATATCAAGTGCAGAGTTCCCTAAGAAAATTCCGGTAATACCACCTGAAATAAAGAAGGACACCAATCCAATAGAGAACAACATGGCAGGAGTAAATACAATATTTCCTCTCCATAACGTAGTAAGGTAGTTAAATACCTTAACCGCAGAAGGAACCGCAATAATCAAAGTTAAGAACATGAAAATTGATCCCAGAAATGGGTTCATACCAGACACGAACATGTGGTGAGCCCATACTACGAATGACAATACCGTAATTCCCATCATGGAACCAATCATGGCACGGTATCCAAAAATTGGTTTTCTTGAATTGGTTGCAACGACCTCGGATGTAATACCTAATGCAGGTAATAATACAATATATACTTCAGGGTGTCCTAAGAACCAGAACAAATGCTGGAATAGAACCGGACTACCTCCTACATTTGGTAAGGCCTCTCCACCGATATAAATTTCCGAAAGGTAAAAAGAAGTACCAAAGCTTCGGTCAAACACTAACAATAAGGCTGCAGCAAATAAAACAGGGAAAGAAAGTACCCCAATAACAGCCGTCAAGAAAAAGGCCCAAATGGTCAAAGGAAGCCGTGTGAACGACATTCCCTTAGTTCGCATGTTAATTACTGTGGCGATATAGTTAATACTACCCAAAAGAGAGGAAGCAATAAAGAAAACCATAGCCACCAACCAAAGGGTCATTCCTGCCCCTGAGCCTGAAATGGCCTGAGGTAACGCACTTAATGGCGGATAAATTGTCCATCCTCCACCAGCAGGGCCTGTACTCAAAAACAATGAAATGAACATGATAATACCGGAAAGGAAGAATAACCAGTAGGAAAGCATGTTCATAAACCCGGAGGCCATATCCCTTGCCCCAATCTGAAGTGGAATTAAAAAGTTACTAAATGTACCACTCAAACCTGCAGTTAATACAAAGAACACCATTATGGTTCCGTGCATTGTCACTAAAGCCAGGTAGAATTCAGGATCAAGTTTTCCCTGAGGAGTAATCCATCCACCCAAAAGTGGTCTTAACCATTCCAAATCCATATCAGGGAAACCTAATTGCAATCGGAATAGGATAGAAAGGAATCCTCCAATCAATGCCCAAAAAATTCCAGTAATCAGGAATTGTTTGGCAATCATTTTATGATCGGTACTAAAAATATATTTACTCACAAAGCTTTGGGAGTGCTCATGCTCATGATGCTCTTCATGATGAGCTGCTGCTCCCGGAACATGAATATCAGCTGTAGCCATATTTCTGTTTTTTAGATATTTCTTTTGTACTTTAATTCTTTAAAGATCTTGAGTCAGACTATTGTTCGTCCTCCTGAATCCCGGCAGCGATTTTAGCCATCTCTCTCAACTCAGCAGGAACCTTCTCCAAATATTCAGGATTTTGGGCCAACCAGGTTTGTTGAGCAGCTTTCCATTTTTCATATTCCTCCGGCTCATCCACTACCACTTTCAGTCTCATGGAGAAGTGACCACGGCCACAAATTTCCGTACAAGCAATCTCATAATCAAAGTCTGGATTTCCAGTCTCCTGACGCATATCTTCAGTTGACTTTTCCGGTATGAACCAGAAACGAGTTGGCATACCAGGAACGGCATCCATTTTTAAACGGAAATGAGGAGCAAAAACAGAATGAAGCACATCCCGGGCTCTAATTTTAAAAAGAACCGGTTTGCCTTTTGGTAAGTGCATTTCTAATGGAGAAAAGTCATCAAAACTATTTTTATCTTTCAAATCAATACCAAAAGGGTTTCCAGCATCGATTAACTGATAATCATGAGCACCCAATTTATTGGACTTACCTGGATAGCGGGTTTTCCAGGCAAATTGATAGCCCATCACCTCAATCACTTCCGCATCATCAGGTGCCTTTGAAGTCACATCGGACCAAGCTTTCCAACCCGTAAAAACCAAAATCGCTAAAACAATGGCTGGAATAACAGACCAAAGCAATTCCAGTTTTCCATTATCAGGATAGAAGTAAGCTGATCTTTCTTTTTTATGCTGATAAAAAAATGAAAAACCAAAAAGCAGGATATTACACAATAAAAAAGCAGCTCCCGTTATCCACATCGTCACCCAGAACAAATTATCGGTAACTACACCATGTTTGGAGGCAATAGGAATTTGATAACGATCATACTCAGCAATTGAATACCAGAAAAAAGCAATTCCACCTACAATAAGAAATACTAAAAATAAAGCAGCATTAACTTTATTACTTGCTGTGACATATTTCTTTTCAGTCCCTCTAAAGACATCGACCAGCTTGTGTACTCTGAAAATCGCCAGAATAATCGCCAGGACGAGCAGCACACCTATAGCTATAATTATTTTAATCATACAAGTTTGACGTTTTGATATTTATATTCAATACAATCTTATTCAGCAGCAAAATAAGTTGAATTTTAAAAAAACAAGGCCCTTCAAAATTCAACAAACCATCACCAGTAAGCATATCTGGTGATGGTTTTATTCAAAACTATTTAATTGAGCAATCCCTGTTGATTAAATATGGTGATGCTCAGATTCCTGCAACATCGGGTGATTCTTAGGAACTAATCTTATTTTAGACAAACTGTTTAATACGATAAACAAGAATGCCGACAAATAAATCATAGTAATTCCGATTTCATAGAATCCAAAGCCACCGTTTTCTTTCATCACGCCTGGCTCAACACCTAGGTAGAAATCGATCCAATGTCCAGCAAGAACAATAACACAAACCATTTTCAAGAAAATGTTATGACGCTTAGAATCCCTGGTCATCAACACCAAAAATGGAAGAACAAAATTCAAAATAATATTCAGAAACCAGAATCCATGATAAAGACCATTTTCCCAACGCTCCCAGTAATAAACTACTTCTTCAGGAATATTGGCATAATAGTATAAAAGGAACTGTGAAACCCACAGATAAGCCCAGAATATACTAAATCCGAATAGGAATTTTCCTAAATCATGCAAGTGGTTAGAATTAACCATTGGAAGGTAACCTTTTTCCTTAAGGTAAACCACCAATAAAATGGTCATTGCTACCCCAGAAACTAACCAACTGGACATACTATACCATCCAAACAAGGTTGAGAACCAGTGTGTATCAATAGACATCACCCAGTCCCAAGCTGAAGTAGAAGAAGTAATTCCAAAGAATACCAAGAATAAAGCCGCATAAACTCTGATTTTATGCCAGTAAGAATGGCCACCCTCTAAATCTTCCTTTAACGACAATGATTGCATTTTTTTGGCGAATAAATACCAAACCACCACATAAACAACCATTCGAATTAAAAAGAAAGGAGTATTCAGATATTCTTTTTTTCCATCAATAATAGGGTCGTATTCAGGGCTTGCTTTGTCATAAAGACCTTCGTGTGTCCAGTGGAATATATCATGACCACCGACAAAAAACACAACAAGCATTAAAATTAATCCTAGTGGTAACCAATTAGAAAATGCCATTGGAATTCTAAGAATAGGGGCAGACCAACCAGCTTGAGCAGCGTAATTAAAAGACCAAAAGAAAAGTCCAATTAGAGCTACCCCAATAAAGAATACATTGTTGATCCATAAACCTGCCATTACACGCTTCAGCCAAACTGCACTACCATGGGCAGCCGCCTCTGCGCCATGCGCCGCCGCTTCAGCACCATGAGCATCTCCATGGCCATGTCCACCACTTTGCATCAAGACAATTCCTAAAACTACTGCAATCACACCAGCTACGGCGAGCATGACGAGATTCTTTTTCGTTTTAGGAGTAAAAATATATTTTTCCTCAGTCATTGATCTAAAATTTAAATGATCCTCCCAATTATTGATTTTGAAGTGTTTGCACGTAACGAACAATTTCCCAACGCTCCTCTTGGCTTAGTTGAGAACCGTGTGCTCCCATACGTCCATAGCCACTGGTGATCACATGGAAAATATGGCCTTCATTAACTTCTTTTACTCTTCCCTTTGAGTAAGAAGGTACCCCTTTAAGTACTTTTCCTACTGCACCGTCTCCTTGCCCACTAGCACCATGACAATGTTGACAAAAACGATCATACAGCTCTTTTCCATTAGAAATTACTTCTTCAGAAGCAGGCAAAGGGTTCTTCAAATTTTCCTCAGCCCATGCAATGTCACCTTTTACTTTATCATAAGGTAAAAAACCAAGACTATTCCTGCTTACAGTATTAGGGGCAGGTTCCCGCATGGTCATCCGGTGAGGGTTATTCGGGTTAGAGTTATAATACTCCCCTACTCCGCTTTCATTAGAAGTAGCCCATAAACCAGCCGATTCATCGGTAATCTGAGAGAGAGGCTCATAAGGTAGCGAGTGATACATATTAGGAGCATACTCTGTCCCCTGGTTATCGCCTCCTGCTGTACAGGAAGCCAAAACCGCAGCTGAAAACATAAAAGCAGCGACCTTAATTCGTTTATATAGGAACATAACTTTTAAATTAAACCTTTTAGTCAATTTGTTTCAGATTCACCTCTGAGGCACCACTATCTTTCAATACGCTTTCAATTTCGGATGTGCTTAACGTATTTTCAGACAATTCGATCGCCATTACGTGCTTATCATCCGTGCTACGCAGGTCAGGGCTCTTCGATTTTCCCCAAGGCTTCAAATCCTGGATAACAAAGAAGGTTCCAACCATACCGAAAGCTCCTAAAAGCACTGTCAACTCAAATGTTACAGGAACAAAAGTTACAGAAGCGAAATTTTTACCTCCGATAATCATCGGCCAGTCAAACTTCAGCATATAAAACTGCATCAAAAGGGCAAGGCTAAAACCGGTCAAGCCAAATAAAAATGCTGCAACCGAAATTTTTGACCGCTTATATCCTAAAACTTCATCCAATCCGTGAACAGGGAAAGGAGAATACACCTCATCTATCTTAACACCGCTTTTTCTAATTTTTGTAACGGCTTTCAATAATACATCCTCATCATCAAAGATACCGAGGACAAAGTTCTTATCACTTGCCATAATTATTCCTTTATATTTCCAGAAGTAGACTTTAATACACTTTTAACCTCCGCCATATTCACTACCGGGAAGAACTTAGCAAATAAGAAGAACAGAGTGAAGAACAATCCAAAGGAGAAGAGATAAACTCCCATATCGTAGACAGTAGGTGAGAACATGGCCCAAGAAGAAGGAACCCAGTCTCTGTGAAGGGAAGTTACGATAATCACAAATCGCTCAAACCACATCCCTATATTTACTACAATAGAAAGGATGAAAGTCAATACCAAACTTCTTCGAATCCTTTTAAACCAGAATAACTGTGGAGAGATTACGTTACAAGTCATCATAGACCAGTAAGCCCACCAATAAGGCCCAAAAGCACGATTGATAAATGCATACTGTTCGGCCTCCACACCAGAATACCAGGCCATGAAGAATTCCGTGGTATAAGCTACCCCTACAATGGATCCTGTTAACAAGATGATGATATTCATCAACTCTATGTGTGTAAGGGTGATATAATCTTCCAGTTTATACACTTTCCGGGTAACTAACATCAAAGTCAATACCATGGCAAAACCAGAGAAAATTGCTCCTGCAACGAAATATGGAGGGAAAATAGTTGTATGCCAACCAGGAATCACGGAAGTAGCAAAATCAAAAGATACAATGGTGTGTACAGAAAGTACCAAAGGAGTTGCCAGACCCGCTAAAACTAAAGAAACAGTTTCATAGCGCTGCCAAGCTTTGGCTGATCCACTCCAACCTAATGACAGCATACCGTAAATCAATTTGGACACGCCTTTAGCCCGGTCACGAATTGTGGCAAAGTCAGGAACTAAACCAATATACCAGAACACCAAAGAAACACTGAAATAAGTCGAAATCGCAAATACATCCCAAAGAAGTGGGGAGTTGAAGTTCACCCAAAGGGAACCAAATGTATTTGGTAAAGGCAAAGCCCAGTAGAACCCTAACCAAGGGCGTCCCATGTGCAACACAGGAAATAGAGCCGCACAAATTACCGCAAAAATGGTCATCGCTTCCGCCGCACGGTTAATGGAAGTTCTCCATTTCTGACGGAATAATAACAATACCGCAGAAATCAAGGTACCCGCGTGACCAATTCCTACCCACCAAACAAAGTTGGTAATATCCCAGGCCCAACCAATGGTTTTATTCAGACCCCACATACCAATACCGTCCCAAAGCGTCATCCAGACCGCATAACCACCTACCAGTAAAATACCAAAGGAAACCGTAAAGGCCAGAAACCAGGATTTACTTGGCTTTTCTTCTACTCGTCGGCAAACATCGTCTGTTACGTTTTTTATAGTTCTCCCTCCGGTTACCAGAGGTTCACGTACAGGTGAAGAAACTTGCATATCTAAATTATTTAATAATTAAGCCTTATTTTTTTGAGTATCTTTATTTCTAACCTTGCGCAAGTAATAAACATTAGGACTTACGTTCAGCTCCTCAAGCATCGCATAGGCTCTGCCTTCCTCCTCCTCTTTCATAATTTTGGCTACCTTACTTTCAGGATTCAGCACATCACCAAAAACAATTGCATCAGCAGGACAAGCTTGTGCACAAGCAGTATTAATATCCTCATCGGTAGGACGGCGACCTTCTTTTTTAGCCGAAAGTTTACCGTACTGGATTCTCTGCACACAGAAGGTACATTTTTCCATAACCCCTCTTGATCGAACAACAACATCTGGGTTCAATACCATTCGACCCAAATCATTGTTCATAGGAGTATTTTTATCGAACTTATCGTTTTCGAAATATTTGAACCAGTTGAAACGTCTTACTTTGTAAGGACAGTTGTTTGCACAATATCTTGTACCGATACATCTGTTGTAAGCCATCATGTTCAAGCCCTCAGTTGAGTGGGTAGTGGCAGCCACCGGACATACGGTTTCACAAGGAGCATTATTACATTGCTGACACATCACCGGCTGGAACGTAACTTCCGGATTTTTAGAAGCAACTTCTAGTCCTTGTAAATCTTCAGGAGCAGCATCACTACTATAATAGCGGTCGATACGGATCCAGTGCATCTCACGACGATTAATCACCTCATCACGACCAACTACTGGGACGTTATTTTCTACTTGACAGGCTACCGTACAAGCACCACAACCGGTACAAGCGTTCATATCGATTGCCATCATCCAGTGGTGGTTATTGTAGCTCTGTTTATGTCCTTTCCATAAGGAGATTGCAGTAGCTTTTTTAGTTCCTTGAGACGTGGCAATCATCATTTGATCTAGGCCTGCCTTAGGATCCTTCTTATATTCCGACAAAACAGTTTCCTGTATCACATTATGACGCTCCATATAGGTTTCATGCGTCTGTGTTCGGGCAACTGTATGTGCTTCAGTTGTTGCTTCAATCTTAACTCCGGAAGTAATGGTATAATTTACAGTTCCATTAACCTCATTTGCCAATGGATAGACATTAACACCAACTCCGTTAGCTACTTTACCTGCCTTGGTACGTCCGTAACCAAGCGCTAAACCTACAGTTCCATCCGCCTGTCCTGGTTGTACAATCACAGGGACTTTAAAAGATTGATTACCTACTGTCACATTTGCCAGAACGGTATTTTCTTCAATTACCTTAATACCATTTTCATTAGCCCAGGACTGTGAAACAGTCAAATAGTTATCCCAAGTTGCCTTTGTAATCGGATCAGGCATCTCTTGTAACCAAGGGTTGTTGGCCTGATTTCCAGATCCAATACCTACCTTTTGGTAAAGAATTACTTCAACTCCCGAATTATTGGTCTTATAATTCTTATTTATGGCAGAAGCAGCCCCACTAAGGTTTCCAGCAAAAGCAAATACTGCATTCTCCTTTACAGGAACCTCAAATACCCCATCATAAAGGGATTGCTTCCAGAAAGTGTCAAATGAAGATTGTTTAGATTGCTGAGGGAAATGATCGCTTTTCCAACGATTATTTAGGTAGGAGTAGAATTCAGTTTTATTTCCTGCCCATGCTAGGAAACTTTCTCCAGCCTGTCGAGTCTTAAATAATGGGGTAATAGAAGGCTGAGATAAACTATAATGCCCTGGTTTTGGCTCTGCGTCATTCCAAGACTCTAGGAAATGGTGATCAGGAGCCACATATTTCACCAGAGAAGTTGTCTCATCCATACGATCATTGGTAGCTATGGTAAGCTTCACCTTACTTAAGGCTTTTCCAATGGCCGCCCCATCCTTATAATCATAAACAGGGTTTGAATTGAAGAAGATCACTCCTTGAACTCTCCCCGCTTGTAAATCTTTGACAAATTTCGCCATGGCTTTGTCATCACCTTGACGGTAATTTACTGGAAGGTTCAAATCGATTGTAGAACCATAATTACCCAATAAATTGTTTATGGCATTTACAGTCATTTGAACTGCTTCGTCATTTGAAGAAGCAACAACAAGACCTTTTCCACGATTAGCCCAAAGCTCTTTAGCAGCTTTTTCTAAATTATCAACCTTTAAGCCTTTACCAGCTGACATTGCTGGAGCCCCGGCTTTTTTGGCGATCAGGTTATATAGAGCAGCTACTAATTGGCCTTCCTGAGAAGGTTTGATAGTGGTTCTATAGTCAGCGTTAGACCCTGTAAGGGATAGGTTAGATTCAAACTGAAAATGACGAGACATTTCCGGCTTTTTCTTGCTTACTTTCCTAGTCTTACTGTATTGCTTAGTAAATTCAACAGGAGATAACCAAGTTCCCAAGAAGTCAGCTCCAACACCAACGATTACTTCTGCCTTGCTAAAATCATAGGAAGGAATTACTGCCTTTCCGAATGATTTTTCGTTGGCCAATACCATACCATAAGAGGACTGTGGGTCATATACCACATGCTCCAACTTACCATATTTATTATTCAACTCTGCAATTGCTGCTTTAGTGGTAGGACTTAAAACCGTATTGCTAACAATACGAATTTGACCTCCTCTTGAAGCAATAGCATCTAATTCTTTAATAATTTCTTTATCGAGATCTTCCCAGGAAATTTTCTTTCCATTAGCAAGAGGACCTTGAAGTCTTTCTTTATCATAAAGGCTTAATACGGAAGCTTCCACTTGGGCACTTACACCACCTTTAGTAATCTTAGAAAGTTTGTTTCCTTCAATTTTGATAGGTCGACCTTCACGGGTTTTCACCACTATACTGCAGTAATCTCCTCCATTTGCGTATGTAGAAGCATAGTAGTTTGGTACCCCCGGATCAACATCTACCGGTTTATTTAAATAAGGAATTGCTTTTCTAACAGGAGCTTCACAAGCTGCCAAGGAGGCCGCTGCAATACCAAAGCCCATCATTTTCAAAAAATCTCGTCGGGAGCTCCCTCCCTCTTCATTTTTCTCAGCGATTGGCAAGTACTCCGGAAATTCCTTTTCAGACCTTTTAACGAACTCCGGGTCGTTAGTCAACTGTTCCAGACCTTTCCAGTACGTTTTTTTATTATCTTTCATGATATATATCTATGGAGTCGATTAATTCTAAAATAGCTAAAAATTAGTAGTGACATTTCGCACATTCCAATCCACCAATGTCAACAACTTTCATTGGCTCCTTGCTATGCTCGTTATGCAACTGTACTAACTTAGTGTAGTAGTCATTGCCTTCAGTATTCAATTCTGTTTCACGGTGACAGTTAATACACCATCCCATGGTCAAATCCGCATACTGATATACCACATCCATGGTCTCAATTGGGCCATGACAAGTCTGACACTCAACCTCTCCCACTTTCACGTGCTGTGAGTGGTTGAAATAAGCTAAATCAGGAAGGTTATGAATTCTTACCCATTCAATTGGTTGGTCATTCTCAAGAGCCGCATAGATTTTCTGAATCTCTGGTGAGTCCTTCTTTATTTCAGTATGGCAATTCATACAAATGTTCGCCGAAGGAATGTTCGCAGATTTACTCTTTCTAACTCCGGTATGGCAATAGTTACAATCTATTTCCATTTGTCCGGCGTGAATTTTATGAGAGAAAGCAATTGGCTGCTTAGGCTGGTAATTTTGCTGAATACCGACCATGAATAAACCATCAATTACAGTTTTAAGCACGATCGCCGTAAACGCAAATACCACAAAGCCAAGGAAAGCTTTGTTTGTAAGCAACTTCTGCAAATCAAACTTACTTTCTACAATCTCTCTATCTGCTTCTTCCAGTTGTTGATCTTTTTTCAAATAGCCTGTTAAAACAGAAACGATCAGTGCCAAAACAATTAAAATCAGCACCAACACCACTAACAAGACAACAAGAAGAATAGTCAGATATTCAGAAGAAACACCAGTACCACCACTTACAGCAGGTCCTGTTCCACCTTCAGGCACCTCAGCAACTTCCTTTACAGGAGGGTTCTCAGTTTCATGCTTTATATAAGCAACGATTGAAGTAATTTGCTCCGGAGAAAAAGCAAATGATGGCATCTCAGTTTTATTAAATTCATTATACAGAGCTACAGCGTCTTTATCACCACTCTGAATAACTTTCTGGGAATTCTGAACAAAACTGATAATCCAAGGTAAGGAACGATTTTCCTCAATCACCTGTTTTAAAGCGGGCCCAACTACCCTTTCATGCACTGAGTGACAAACCGTACAGTTATCCTCAAACAACGCCTTTCCATTACTGATAGCCTGCTCGTCAGTCGGAATTTGATCCGCTTGAGCAAACACCGTCGTACCCGCCGATAACAGCGTCGCGCATGTTAATACTAATGCCAGGGCGTAACCGGCAAAAGAATTCTTTAGGGACATGTTACTTTTTCTTTTTAACATTATATTTCCTCTTAACCATTAAAGACTGCGCAAATGTACTATGGGATGGTTGTAAATTCAAATATATTTTAAACCCAAATACCTATCCTTTCGTAGTGGCATCCATAGAATCCTAACATAACCTTGGCTAACAGGCTGTTAAAACTTAAAAAAGCCAAAAAATTCCTTTATTTAGAAGTATTATAAATAAACACCTCTTTAAAAGCTTTTTCGCCCTTCATTTACCATTTAAAAGGATTTAGAAACACCAAAGAGGTATTTCCCTTAAATCCTCTAAACTAAACCCACAATACATTATTCATGAACAATAACTACATTCATCAAAAAGTTGATGTTTTTTTCTAAAAAACTACAATTTCATTGGTATTTATGGGAGATTGAAGAATTTTTCAGAAACTAAATCTTGAAGTTGCAGAGATTTAATAATGAAGAGTAAAAAAGGGAAATAAAAAAGCCTTCCGCATAAATGCAGAAGGCTTTCTTGAGGTCGCGAGCGGATTCGAACCGCTGTACAAGGTTTTGCAGACCTCTGCCTAACCACTCGGCCACGCGACCTTTTATTTTACTGTCTCCCCGATTGGGACTACAAAGGTAGATATTAAATTTATTTTCGCAAACCCCCTTTACAAAGTTTTAAAGGCCCTTTTTCAACTATTCCCCCAATATTCTGATTTTCAGATCATTTTTAGAAGAAAAAAATTCACCTTTTAACAACTTTAATAACTAACAATTAGAAACCTTCATGCAATTTTTGCTAATTCCTAAATGTCTTATTTCAAATAAAAAAGGCCATTCCAATATTTGGAATGGCCTTTAATTATCTCAAAAGGTAATTTCCAGTGAGAAGTTACTTTTTCTCTTCACCTTTTTTACCTTGCATTTGCTGTTTTAACTGAGCTAGTGCGTCAAGATCACCTAAAGTAGACTTTTCAGCTTCTTTCGGCTTTTCACCTGACTTTTTCTTTTTCACCTCTTTAGGTTTTTTCTCAGCTTTTGGTGCCTCGGTGTGAGTATTGGTATGAGATAAAACAATTCGCTTATCATCTTTAGAGAACTCAAGCACTTTGAAATCTATAGATTCTCCAGCTTCAGCAGCCTTTCCGTCTTCTTTTACCAAGTGACGAGTGGTAGCAAATCCTTCGATTCCGTAAGGAAGTTCAACAACAGCACCTTTATCATTTTTGCTCAGAATAGTCCCTTTATGAACAGATCCAACAGTAAATACTGTCTCAAAAGTATCCCAAGGGTTTTCTTCCAATTGCTTATGTCCTAAGGCCAATCTTCTATTCTCAACATCCAGCTCCAATACCTGAACTTCAAGCTCCTCGCCTACTTTCACAAACTCAGATGGATGTTTCACCTTCTTAGTCCACGAAAGATCAGATACGTGCACCAAACCATCGATACCCTCTTCAAGTTCAATAAATAAACCGAAGTTAGTTAAGTTTCTAACAATACCTTTGTGCTTAGTACCAACTGCATATTTCGTTAACACATCTGCTTTAGTCCAAGGATCTTCAGTCAATTGTTTGATGCCCAATGACATTTTTCTATCCTCACGATCCAATGTTAACACTACTGCTTCTAACTCATCGCCAATCTTTATAAAGTCTTGAGGATTGCGCAAGTGTTGAGACCATGACATCTCAGAAACGTGAATTAAACCTTCAACTCCTGGCTTCAATTCAAGGAAGGCACCATAATCAGCAACATTAACGATTTTACCCTTCACTTTTGAACCTACCTGGATATCTTCAGCCAACGAATCCCAAGGATGTGGTGTCAGCTGCTTCATACCCAATGAAATTCTCTTCTTCTGATCATCAAAGTCAAGTACTACTACCTGAACTTTGTCATCTAATTTCAACACCTCTTCCGGATGACTGATTCGTCCCCAAGAGATATCGGTGATATGTAGTAAACCATCTACACCACCCAAATCGATAAATACTCCGAAATGAGTCATGTTTTTGATCACCCCTTCCAATACCTGACCTTTTTCCAAGTTGTTCAGGATTTCTGCTTTTTGTTTTTCGAGGTCTTTTTCGATCAGCACTTTGTGAGAAACCACTACGTTATCATTCGTGTAGTTGATTTTCACAACTTTTACTTCCATCTTCTTGCCAACGAAAACATCGAAGTCACGAATTGGCTTCACATCAATTTGAGAACCTGGCAAGAAAGCTTCTACCCCGTAGATATCAACAATCAATCCACCTTTAGTTCTTCTCTTGACAACACCCTCAATCACTGAATCGTTGTCCAATGCACCTTGGATGTTTTCCCATGCTTTAACGATCTTTGCCTTTCTTCTAGAAAGTACTAACTGACCATTTGCATTTTCCTGCTCTTCGATGAATACTTCAACTTCATCTCCGATTTTAAGATCAGGCGTGTCTCGGAATTCAGACGCAGAAACCAGACCATCAGATTTGAAACCAATGTTCAAAATCACATCTCGGTCAGAAATTCCCACTACAGTACCGACTACCACTTCCTTCTCATGCACTTCTGACAAGGTCCCATCATAAAGTGCTTCCATTTTGGCTTTCTCTTCATCAGAGTAGCCTTCACCAAAACCTTTGGTCTCTAGTTCGTCCCAGTTGAATTCTTCTGGATTATTACTCATTTTTCTTTAGCTCTTTGAATACATCAACCCTAGAGCTATTAGGTTGAAATTAATTAAACATAAAACTTTTAAAATGACCCGCTTTTCTAAACGGTTTGCAAAGTTAGTAAAATTTTGATATCCAATAATTTTTACGACAAATAAATCTTAAAGTGACCTTATAATTGAGAAGTTTTAAAGAGGGGGGAGAAGTTCATTTATAGAAACTATTAATCGAGAATAAACAATAAGGCCCGCTAAAAATTATTGGAAAGGATCCTTTTTACAAAGGCCAATTGATGGGAATGAGCCTTCAATTCATCATTGAAAATACCTTTTTCATCAAGACGATCAATCCTTACTTTTCCGGAAGCATGCAAAATATCTCCTGTGGAAAGCATCATGCCCACATGAACAATCTTCCCCTTATCGTTGTGGAAAAATGCGAGGTCGCCAGCTTTCAGTAAATCGAGATCTTCAACAACTTGACCTTGTTCAGCTTGCTGCCAAGCATCTCTCTTTAATGCATAACCTCCAATTTTAAATACTTGCTGCGTCAAACCTGAGCAATCAATCCCAAAAGGAGTTTTCCCACCCCAGAGGTAAGGGGCGTTCAAGTATTTAAAGGCTGTATCTTCCATATAAGACCAGGCCTTTTTCTCCTGCATTTTTTTAATGCTTTTATTTTTCTCCAATTCATTTATTTCCTCAATCAAGGCTGGATTGGAAAAATGAAGCACGCTTCCCAGCACAATATTTTGAGGACCATTGGGTAAAACTAAAGAGGAGAAGTAATCTGTGAGAACATAAGCCTCACTTTCTATAAAATCGGAAGATGGTATCCCTTGTTTTGTATCAATCCAACCCTCATACTTGTCAAAATCAATACAAATTTTCAACCATTTCTCATCAGAAGACACCTCAATCACTTCAAATGTGTCTCCGAAAAGTAATTGAGTAGACATTTCCGCGGCATCGGCAGGATGTGTACGAACGGGAGCGACACTTAATTGGCAAATTCCTTTATGATACATTTTTTTTTAGTTAGGAGTGATGAGTTTAAAGTTTTAGTGGTGAAAAGTCCAAATATCCTCAATGAAATGTTGCTCATTATTCACTATTCACTTTTAACTCTTCACTAAATATTAGTATTTCATGCGAGAAAGATCTCTTTTCACATCCCGATCTTTAATACTTTGTCGCTTATCATGTAGCTTTTTACCTTTTGCCAAGGCAATATTTAATTTTGCAAACCCTCTTTGAGAAAGAAACAACCGAGTAGGAATAACTGTTAAGCCTTTTTCTGCCATTTTACTTTCTAACTTTTTCAACTCCTTCTTATTTAATAAGAGTTTTCTTTGGCGAGTTAATTCATGGTTATTATAGGTACCTTCCTTATAAGGACTGATATGCATCATTTTTACATATAATTCTCCTTTATGGAATACACAAAAAGCCTCCTGCAAACTCGCCTTTCCTTCACGAATTGATTTTATCTCAGTACCTGTGAGCACCATCCCTGCCGTAAAGGTTTCAATAAACTCAAATTCAAAACTAGCCTTGCGGTTTT
>NZ_SMMB01000205.1 GCF_009711365.1 Xanthovirga aplysinae
TTTTCATTCTCCTATCTTTGCCCAAAAAAAACGAAAATCGGATGTTAGAGGTAATTTACGAGGATGAACACTGCATAGCCATAAATAAACCAAATGGTCTATTGGTACATAGAACAAGGATAGCTGCTGAGGAAAAATCCTCTTTTGCTATGCAAATGCTCCGAGATCAGATTGGCCAACATGTGTTTCCTGTTCATCGCCTTGATAGACCAACTTCAGGCGTATTATTATTTGGAAAGGATAAAGAAGTTGCACATCTCTTGTCAAAGACTTTTGAGCATAGAGAAGTCCGCAAACAATACTTGACTGTTGTTAGAGGGTATGCTCCGGAGGAAGGAGAAATAGACTACCCACTTAAGAAAGAGGGAGAAGGAGAAAAACAAGAAGCTATTACTTTTTTTAAAAGACTTCAGACTGTAGAACTACCGATAGCCGTAGGTAGATATCAAACTGCACGTTATTCCCTACTAAATGTGCAACCATTAACAGGTCGAATGCACCAAATTCGAAGACATTTCGCCCACATTCGACATTATATTGTGGGAGATAAAAGACACGGAGATTGGAGACACAATCAAATGTTTGCGGAACAGCTTGATAGCCCCTTTCTTTTACTTCATGCTCATTCCATAAATTTTGTTCACCCCTATTACAAAACTACTACTACTATTGAGGCTCCC
>NZ_SMMB01000560.1 GCF_009711365.1 Xanthovirga aplysinae
TTGTTTTAAAAGGTTCTGGGATATAAAGGCTAAGGGTATTTAACCCAATAGGAAGCCGACAAAAACTAAAAAATTTTTAATCAGAAGTAGATTTTCTATGATAATTTATTTGTCAAACTATAAAAAATAATGTTATGATTGATGGTATAGTTTTTAGTAGAAGATGGTTGGGAAAAAAGAAAGGTGCAATATTACATCATGAATATGATGAATATGATGAAAATGAAATTCGCCTAACTAACAACACACCTGTTATGATTGACCCAAGGGACACCGATCATAGAGGTAGGGTAAAAGTTCTTGTGCGCGATGGTGACTATGTCGGATTGGAAGGCTATGTGAACCTCGAGCACCTTAAATTTCCTGGTCATATTCCTGAAAAACTCAAGATGAAAGGAGGTGGTGGATATAGTGAAATGGATGACAATGCTGTTACTAAGGATCTACACCAGCATTTTAAAAACCGAAATAGATTTTCAAGAGCCATAAAATACAAAGACCAGACAGCAAAAGGGGCCGCCGGAGATAGAGCAAAAGGCCTTACAATAAGTGGTGTAATCCTTGCCGCTGATATAGTTGCTTCTTCTTTTGGCGCAGTAGGTGTTGTTGGAAATACAGCTAGTGCAGTTGTTTCAACTAAAGCCATTTACGACGCCAAGAAAGAGGGGGGTGGGATAAAAGAACTTGGCAAGCAGGGGTTTTGGACCGCATTAGGACAAGCTCACCCATCGGTTGGATTTGTAAGGGATGCATCAGGTCTTATTAAACTTGGTTGGGATGTGGCTCACGGGAATTTTGATAAAAAACAATGGAAAAAACATCAGAAGGAGATAAGCAAAGTTCTTGACGATATTAACACTGCCAAGTTTTTGCTAAGTCAACAAGATTTGCCTCCAGAATTGATAGCACCTCATGAAATAAGGGAAATAATTGATGTTTTAGATGGGATTGAAAGGCAAATCAATCAAATAGCAAGTGAAAAAAGCAGCTTACTGAACAATACAGAAGATTTATGGGAAGAGGGTGATGATTTTGACCATTTCCGTGATGATTTTGAGGGACCTAGAACCCCAAGGAGTCCGAGTGGCCGATGCCTTCTTCCCCATGAAATGGCACATTGGGTCTAATAAAAAGAGAACACTGGTAAGGATAATAGAATTCTTAGACTCAGTTTCTTATACAGTGCCGGCTTTCTAGCCCTTAATGAGGTAACTTTCCTAACCCCAATGACACAATTTTTTGGATAGTGTCAACCTATGCTTCCTGATTTGTTTTAATTAAAATAAGAGTTATAGGTTATCAATGAGGAATAAAAACCGGCGAGTAGAATAGCTTTAAAAGATTCTTTAACTTTAAATAATAAATAATATGAGATTTGGAGCATTAGGGAGAGTATTTGCTAGGCAATCAAGATTAGGAATTCCAAAACCAGGAATTCAAGTGATTAACAAGGTTAAAGTAGATTTTGGAGGAACAGGCAGGGGAGCAGAAGAAAGTTTTAATGAAGAAAGAGATCTCCATGCTACTCCCCTTAACCCAAATGTGAGGGTAAATGTAAATGAGGAAACCGTTATACTGAGGGCTGATGGCCCTGGATTTACTGATCCAGAAACTGGAAGGCTACAGGGAGGAGAAGAATCAACCATGTTTAATAAGGCGAAATCCCAGATTCTAGGAAGGGGAAGAGGTAGCATACAAATGAATGCTGAGGCTATGTTAGATGAAGTTACCGGAATCCTGGGTGAAAATCCGGCAGATGAACTTGAAGTAGATGTAAGAGGGTATAGTAGAGGAGCTGTAGCAGGAGCAGAATTTATTAGTCAATTGAAAGTCAGATACCCAAAACTAAGAATAAATGCAGAATTACTTGATCCTGTAGCAGGCCCTATGGATCATGGTGGTACGGATGTTAAAGGAACTAATACTGCGGTGCAATATAGTTTGGAAAATCATCTCCCTGGATTTTGGGCTTACCACGTAAGGAATCCTAGATCTGTTATACTTGCAAATGGGGGACATGACGCTATGGCAAGAGGAAATTATTCTCCATTTAGATTATGGGCACTCGGAAGAGGGGTGTATTTTCGGAATTTTAAGGGTGAATTTAATAAAGTAAATCCAGAAGCCGCAGCAAGAGAATTACAGGAACGTAATGATCAGGGTGGTAGCTATATGGAAACTGGCCTAGAAACATCAAGGTTTACCGAAATCGAAAGAGCGGTAGCTAACATGTCATCCTCATCAATGGAAGAACCAGACTAATTCGATTATGCCGTAACTTCAATAGACAATTTTAAGACATTATGGCACTGTTTTGTAAACAGTGCCTTTAGGAAAACACCCCCATATTAAATACAAAACCCACTATAATCGAA
>NZ_SMMB01000147.1 GCF_009711365.1 Xanthovirga aplysinae
CATAAAAGAATTACCTTTTCAAAAAACACTCATCGATACCTTAGATTTTTACAAAAGCGATGACAAAATTTCGATATTAGATATTATGATGAAAACTGATGGAATTCATGGGCCTTCTATTAAATTAAGTTCTTGGCAGGCTATTTCTCGTTCGAAAATTGAATTGTTGGATTATAAAAGAATATCTACTTTGGCAAGTATTGAGGAACTAAAAGAACAATTGGAATCAAAAAACGAACATTTGGCTAACTTCCTTTACCCTAATTTAAAAGAAACTGGAATTAACAAGAAAGAACTTTTGATTATAATGATGAGAGATATAATTGTGACAGAAAGAGGTATACAAGAGAAAATCAAAGGGCTCATTAAAGATTAAATCCCTAATTCACACAGAAAAATGATTACGAATTTGAGGCATTTAAAATATGATTGACGGAAAAGCCAGTTGCTAACAATGTTTCCTATGTAAAGCCTTTTCGTCGCTAAGAG
>NZ_SMMB01000170.1 GCF_009711365.1 Xanthovirga aplysinae
CTGATTCTCCAGGCCAGCTTCCATCAAAGTTGATTATTTCCTCTACAGGATTTGGATAAATAGAAATCGGAGTGAAGTGGGATGTAACGTCACTTTCTACTAAATTCTGGGTTGACGCTTGTACTAAAGCACCGGATAATGTACAACTAAATGGATTAGCACTGCTATTTCTTTCTCCTCCTTCTGGCACGTCATAGACAAAATAGAAATCGATAGTGCCCTCATTAGAGATTAGGTCATGAGTGAAACCACCATTTCCATCACTTTGCATGTGATAACCAGCTCCGTTTACTACAACAATTATAGTACTTTGAGCAACTCCTGCTCTTGCAGGTGTGAATTGGATATTGGCTTGCCCACTAGTATTTACTGTATAGTGAAAATCGGTAAGACCTGGGCTGGTAATTCCGATTCCTTCTCCAGAACAAACCGAAGGAGTACCTCCAGTATCTTCTTGTACTTCAAAACTGACTGCTTCAGATTGAATTAAACTTCCATCGCTTAACTCTATTTCTGCAATTAAACTGAATGTTCCAGTGACATCAGAAGACCAATCATTTAATTGATAG
>NZ_SMMB01000414.1 GCF_009711365.1 Xanthovirga aplysinae
AAAACCCACTTAAAATGCTATAATCCAATAAGATACCAATCAATAACCAAAGAATCATATCTGTCTATCGTAACAGATATAATTTTCCCACCCCGTTTTTGAAGGCCTTATCGGCAGAAGTATCTCTGTGCTCCATGCTTTCTCCATGGTTTCGAATCACCACCCGATACAAATAAACCCCGTTAGCAAGTTGATCTCCATATTCATCTCTTCCATCCCAGGCATACTCCGTTAAATTATTTCCAATACGAATAGGCCCTATTTCATCTTGTGTAATAACTCGAACCACCTTTCCGGTCACCGTCATGATCTGAATTTTCACCTGATCGGGAATTTCGGAGCCTGTCAATGTAAACACGAAGCGCGTACTTGTTGAAAATGGATTTGGGTAAGGATAAAAGTTTGTAATGGTAGATTCGTTGATGACTTCAAAATTTACCTGGTAGTCTTCTCCAGCTACATTCCCGGTAGCATCCTCACCTCTTACCTGCAAAGTATAAATGCCATTTTCCAACTGGTCCAATTGGTAATCTGCTTTAATTTTATTCTCAGTATTCTCCGTAGAAATCAATTTCTCTGAGATCTCCTTAAATTCTGACTCTTCATCTTTAAGATAAATTTTTATTCCTTCTGCATTTTCTATCTTCAAATGAGGATTATCATCTCTGATAAGCACCGAAATAATTGAAGAAGGAGAAACCAAATCTCCATCCATAATGCGTATCCCATCGAAAGTTACATCCATTACTGGGTTAAGGGTATCAGCATTTACTTGCATTACCTCATTCAAATATAAGGAGTTATTATGCATGTTAACTTCCACTATATTTCCTGGGTTAGCGAAGAGGGACAAATTATTACGGCCTACAAAAGATCTGCTTTTTAAATTAATTGAGAATTGAATAGAACTGTCTCCTTTTACGTCTGGAATTTTAATTTTAAAATCCTCTGAACGTGCCTCATTATCATGTCTATATTCCAGAGTTAATGAGTCTTTGTATCCCACAGTTGACACATTAATAAATGTAAAATCAGTGGTATAATCTTCACCTTCCTGCTTAATTACTTTCTCTTTTAAACTAAAATCCTCTGAGGGGTACAATACTCCCTCCGGAACTCTTTGATAGTCCATTTGCCAATAATCTAATTGAGGAATGTTTTTATCTTTTCCATCAGAGGTGAGATTTAAACGCATTTTTAAATAGGGATAGTCAGAGGCGGCAATTGAAGAAAGGTCATAAAGACTACTATTTATATTATCTTCTAATACTTCTTCATTTCCATTTTTATCCACTCCGACTATTTCAACAGAATAAGAAGATTCCAAATCAGGTATCTCATTAATTTTAAATTTTAGAGCCGTCCAATTGACAGCAGGTCCTATTTGGTTAGAATAAATACTTCCCTTTTCATAAGAAGCATGAAGTGAGGTATTGAATATTAGACTTTCTTCTGGTTGTCCCCAATATTTTTCCTGTACACTTATATCCGTTGTATTTT
>NZ_SMMB01001188.1 GCF_009711365.1 Xanthovirga aplysinae
GATAAAAAGAACCACTCTTATTATTTTAACCTTTTTCACCGTTTCATGTATGCCAAAAAATAAAATTGATTCGGTGGAACAATGGATTGATTTAACCCATCCACTAGATAAAAATACTCTCTTTTGGCCCACTTCCCAACCCTTTAAATTAGATACAGTGTTTGAAGGTCAAACCGAAAAAGACTATTACTATTCTGCCTACAATTTTTGCATGGCAGAACATGGTGGAACTCATATAGATGCCCCTGTTCATTTTGCCGAAGGAAAAAACTCTATAGACCAAATTCCAATAGAGCAACTCATAGGAAATGCAATAGTAATTGATGTATCCCTCCAAAGCTCAAAGGACCCTGATTATCTGGTAAGTACAGCAGATTTTCAAAACTGGGAAATTGAAAATGGTGAGATCCCAAAAAACAGCATTGTCATCATTAACACCGGATATCACCAATATTGGCCTGATCCCCTTCGCTATATGGGAACAAATAAAAAAGGTGAGGAAGGAGTACAAGAACTACATTTTCCAGGCCTTTCCCCTAAGGCTGCTGATTGGCTAGTCAAAAAGAAAATCAAAGCGATAGGAATAGATACTCCCAGCATTGATTTTGGCCAATCCAATCTATACCAGAGTCATCGGACATTATTTGAAGCCAATATCCCAGCTTTTGAAAATGTAGGAAACTTAAATTCCCTTCCCTTGAAAGACTTTATGATTTATGCTTTTCCAATAAAAATAAGTGGAGGAAGTGGAGGACCGGTCCGGATACTTGCTAAAATAAAAAGTACCCGATAAAACAAAAACAGGAAACTTCTTCTGGCATAAAAAATAGTTATCGAATAAACATTTATCCATATTTTATAAGATTAGACGCGATAAATCGCGTCTAAATCAAAACTCAAGCCAATTAAAATGGTACAGAAATACTGACCAGGATCCTCATAAGCTTAGTCCCCTGTTCATCTGAACTAAACGCTTATCTATTTTTACAACAAACAGGAAACTCATTTTCTATTCCCTAGAAGAATTATTCTTTTCAAGTGCAAAAGAAAGCACAAAGGATATCATTAAAGTCCCATTTACAAATTAAAATCTCTTAGAAATAGCATCAATCAATCGTTACATGGCCCCAATTTTCACCTGATCGGATTCGATTTAACTGAGTATGAGTAATACCAAACCTCTTAGCAATCATACTTAGGCGGGTTTTTTGACTTTTCAGCAATTTTTTAATCACCTTTACATCATTTTCTGTCAATTTATAACCTGTCACTCTTTTTTTAAGCACCAAAGGATTTTTATTGTTGTGAGCGATTAATTCCTCCTCGGTAGCCCACTTAAGATTGTAAACCGCATTATTTTGCTTGTCATAATCCAGGTGAATGACATAATGTTGGTCTTTTTTACTCTTTTTTATAAACGCCTCTGCAACCAACCGATGAATATAATGCTGTTGGGTAACCACCCGATTTTCCTTATCTCTAAATCTTACCATCATGGATTTATATCCACTGATGTTTGACCCCTTTATTATCCGGCCTTCTTTGTCTTTTGCATAACTTTTGACTCTGCCCATATTGGACACCTCATATTTGCTGTGAGAAAGGTTGGTCTGAAAGTCTATCTCTACCCACCGCTCCCGTTTAAATTTGCTTTCTACCATAAGAAAATGTCTCTTGAAATTATAATTATATTGGAGTTATATTATCTCAATTTTATGAGGGACCCAAATATAGCAACATTGTTAATTATTTGTAAACTACTAGTCCCGATTTTATATTGAACTGGATTAAAAACTATTACTAATTCATTTTAAGGGAATTAGAGAGTATTGAATGATAAAACTAATTTAAAGAATAAAACATAGAAATTTCCATTTTTTTTTAAAAATTTCAAGCCCCCCTTTTTGACACCCTTAAAATAACTCATAAAATGAGTATGTAATATTATAAATTAAATCAAACTTATTCCGTTTTAACACCCTACCTATTACCCTAAAGTTAAATGTAAGAATAAAAGCAGGAATAAATATTTTCTCAAAGAGAAACAGTAAATACCAAAATTCCCCATCCTCACTTTTAGGGTATGGGTAAAAAAGGAATTCTCAACGGTCGGTGTATATTTTTAATCCCAAAAAATGTAACGAAATTTCAAATAAAATTGTTTAGCCTGGGGGTTTTAAAACTCCTAACCTAAAACAAGACACTTAAACCAAGTACCCATTTGGTCTCCAAAATATAAAGTATTTTACTGCAAAAAATGATCCAATTAATCCATCCCCCAATTAAAAAATCCAGAGGACAAATATTAATTTTTATTATCACAACAACAAAAAAGTCAAATTACGTTTTTTTCCCCTCCTAGTTGACAAAAAAAGGTCAATTTAAACCATTAAAACACAAAAACACTCTTAATTAATCCATGAAAGCCTGTTACTTATAGAAAAATAATGTTATTTTGGCATTAATAGAAAAAAAATTAGGGGCAAAATGAGTAAACCTTTATTTTTTAAAGTACCGGACTCAAAGGAAGTTTCCTTTAGAGTACAATATGATGACCTTGATTATTTTTACAGTCCTCTTCATTTGCATCCCGAAATTCAACTTTCTTTAATTTTGGAAAGTGAAGGAACGAGCTTTATTGGAGAAAGTATTCGACCATTTTCAGAGGGTGACCTATTATTAATTGGCCCCAACCTTCCGCACGTTTTTAGAAATGATAAATCATATTACCAAAAAGGTTCGGAAAAAAGAGCCCGTGCTATTTCAATATTTTTTAAACAAGAAGCCTTCGGTCCAAATTTCTTTAGTCTACCTGAAACCCAAAAAATTGGAACCCTTCTAAGTGCTTCCACCCGTGGGATTGAAATAATGGGAGAGGCCCGTAACAAGATTTCTTACATTCTTAATCATTTTAGAGATTATAGTAACTTAGATCGTTTCTTACAGTTGATAAAAATTCTAGATATTATTTCTCATTCTTCTGATTTAGCCTATTTATCTAGCTACAAACACCAAGAACCTTTAAAGGATGTCGATAACCAAAAAATCGAACAAATTTTCGATTTTGTTACTAAAAATTTTGATCAAGAAATCAGATTAGAAGAAGTTGCCTCTCTGGCAAATATGAGTATAACCACCTTTTGCCGTTTTTTTAAACAAAGGACCCAAAAAACCTTCACTTTATTTTTAAATGAAATTCGGATAGGACATGCCTGTAGACTCTTAAAAGAAGAACAATACAATATATCCCAAATTTGTTATGAATGTGGATTTAATAACATCTCCAATTTTAACAGAAAATTCAAAGAAATTACAGGACATACTCCTAAACAATACAGAAAAAAGTTCGTATAAAAATGGTTTTAGCATTGAAAAACCTTTTTTTAGTGAGGCTGAATAGTAAAAATTAAGGAAGCCAATTTTTCCTTTCCTACACGTATGACACCTCCACTTATAAAGGGGATAAAATGAAAACTTAAATGTTTTTCAACCTTTCAACGTCAACCTTCTGTGAACCTCACTTATCTCTTTTGTATGGAAAATACGATTACTTTTTAATTCAGTAAGCAATCATGCCTCCCATGCCATTGAAAATTAATGCTCCAGAAACAATCCTATGGAATCAGGAAATTCATCAAGAAATTGATTGGCTCTCAACCTGAAGAGATTAATAACCAATAGCAGCAAAAATAATTAAAGTATTCTTTACGATGGACTAATTCCAAAGTTTATACCTTTCTTCTTTCTTCAATAGTTTTGAAATCATGAGAGCCTCTCATAATGGCCTAATAACGGCCTGGGTAAAGTGAAAATCACCAATAGCTTTTGATCCTTTAAGATCCTAAGCCCGAGCAAATTTCCAACACCCTTGCTAACCTTAATACCTTTATTTATGACTAGAATTTCTATGCTGTAACAAATAAAAGCATCTTCTAATTTATTCTTCTACTTGGATTGAAGGTTTTATACGAGGAGTTAATTTTACGGTTGAAAAACTATTCTTTAATTCTTGTGCAAGAAGATCCCCCTTTTCTCTAGTGGCTATATCAATAATCTTTAATTCAAATCGCTTTTGTTCTGATGAAATTCGGCTTATAACAAACTTGTTCCCAGGAAACTTCTGTAAAAGCTGCTTTCTCAACCGCTTTGCCTTTTTGAGTTTTCTAAAACTTACCAAATACAGATCATAGACAATTTGGCCATTAGAAAGCTTTTTCATATTGGAGCTTTCCTTTGGTTTATTTAACATCTTTACTAAATTAGAATTTCTGGGTTTCTTTGAATTTCCTCCCCAAATTTCCAACCTTACTTTTATTAGCCCTGCTGAAATTCCTCCTAATTTCATCATAGCGGTTGATGATAAATCAATAATACGGCCTTTCACAAAAGGCCCACGATCATTAATTCGAACAACCACCGATTTCTTATTCTTTAAATTGGTTACTTTCACTTGCGTTCCAAAGGGAAGGGTACGATGAGCAGCAGTGAATGCCGCATTAGAAAAGCGCTCACCATTAGCCGTTAATCTACCTTCAAACTTATTGGCGTAATAGGAAGCCAAACCAGTTTGAGGCTCTTTCAACTGACAAAAGGTAGAAATAGAAATAAAAATACAGAGAAAGGAAATGGGAATACGTTTGGAAAAGAATCTTATCACAGAAAAAAAAATTTTGAAATCCTATTTGGGAATTCCCAATGCTACTTCATGAACTAAGATCATCCTTGCAATTACCGTGCTAATTTTTCTTTAATATAAATCCCAATTTCCGTTTCGGTAATACCGATGTAGCACAGGATCATGCACTCGATTTACGGAAACACTATCAAAAGCTTTAGGGTAAATATTCTTTCCAAAAGAAGTCATTAAAAGCATAGCCTCTTGGTTGATCCATTGGGTAGGAACATTTTCAATACTTAATTTCTGCAATCGTGACTTTAAAGCTGTTGCCCCACCAGATTTTGATCCAAGTATCCAGCCCCATTCTCCTAAAGTTAATACTTGGTTATGTAGAGGAACAGTGGAAAACCCAGCAAACTGCATGCTTTTTTCAATACATTTAAAGGCCTCTGTAGCATAATATGGACTTCCTGCCTGAGTGATTATTTTTCCATGGGGACGTAATTGTTGACGACAAAGTTCATAGAATTCTACAGAGTACATTCTACTAAGTTCCACAGTTTTTGGATCAGGTAAATCAATGATAATGGCATCATAATAATTTTTTGTTTGCTCCAAAAAATGGTAAGCATCCTCGTTGACGATCTTCACCTTGGGGTTATTTAAAGAGCCCTTATTTAAACTCAACAAAATATCATTGGTTTGCCCCAAATTTGTCATGGCAGGATCAAGGTCCACCAGGTCAATTTCCTCCACCGATGGATATTTTAATATTTCCCGTACGGCGCAACCATCTCCACCTCCCAATACCAATACATTTTTAGGTTGTTGCAAAAGGGACATTACGGGATGAACCAGTGGTTCATGGTACATCACTTCATCCAATGAACTGAGTTGCTCATTCCCATTCAAAAATAACCAATAGTCATCTTTCCATTGAGTAATCACAATTCGCTGGTAACGAGTTTGCTCTGTATAAACCACCTTATCTTTATAACGCTTTTGCTCCCCATGAAGGACAATAGGTTTGGCAAAAACGGCCCCTGTAATCAATAACCCGACTAAGAATGAAGCAATTAGGCCACATTGCCATTTGTAACCAATGGTCAAGTGCCCCCATAACATACGAAGGATTAGTAAAGCAACCAAAAGATTTATCCCACCTAAAAGAAATGGGGTATAAGTTAAGCCCAATATGGGTAACCCCACAAATGCGAAAAATATTCCTCCCACCAGACTTCCCCAGTAGTCCTTTTCCAATACCGAAGACACATTCATCCTTAATTCTTCAAAAGAATCATTTAATCGGATCACCAAAGGAATCTCCATTCCAATTAATAATCCTATCACAATACTCAACCCATAAATAATAAAGCCAACATAAGAAAAATACGCTGCCCCCGTATAGGTAAAAAGTGAGGAAAATGAAGATAAAAAGGAAAGAAGAAATTCAATCAAAATAAATTTCAACAACAAGTTGTCTCTAAAATATTGTGAAATTCTACTTCCCATTCCCATGGAAAATAGCATTACAGAAATAATCATCGCCCACTGAAAGGCTGAATCTCCTAAAAAATAAAAAGCTAGAGTTGACAAGGTGTATTCCGCAACAATTCCCGCAAGCCCTGTAGCAAACAGCGCCAATTTCAATATATTCGATTTGACTATTGCATTCATCTCTTCAAATAAAAAAATGCCAAAAAACAATAAAAGCTTCCCAAGAGAAGCTTTTAGAAAATTTAGATTTTAATCATTTAAGCCAAACTCCAGCATATTAAAACGGAACTACCTATGTAGGCAAAAGCCTCAATAAGTCCAGCTCCAACATTAGGATGTTCTTGGTTTATAATCTCATCCGTTAAATTTCTACCCGGTAAAAAAATCTTATCGGCAATTAGCCTAGCAATAGGTAAAAATATTAGACCAATTCCAGCATCAAGAAACACATCTTGTGCTGCATATTCCCAACTTATAAAATCATGGGCCAAGGCAAACCGGATTAAATTAGCAATGGCGATTAGGGCACCAGCAAACCCAACTCCTGCAGCAACGTTATCTCTTTCAATATGTTCGTGAACATCATAAGGAGTTATCAAATTATAAATAAAGGAAGTAAGTAAAAGTATCAGCTGACCAACGGCCCAATAAACCACAGCTACTAATACTCCCCCACCTTCCCCTGAAATTGCACCAAAAATAATTAACCCGGTGGAAATTGCCATGGCTCCCTCTACAACTCCAGAACCGACATTGCGATCGTGAACAATCTCCTTATAAACTGAAAATTTACTCAGGATAACTTTATCGTTAAAAACCACAGAAAGATTCAGTAAAATTACTCCCAACACCCCATAAATAAACAGGTCAATCAATTCATTTACTAAATCTCCTGATTCACCTATTGCTCCCCCTCCTAGGGCAATCAGCAACCCAACTAGGTAACCGGTGAAAGCCACTGCAAAAGCAAAATTATCTTTCTCCACCAGCTCTTCCTGAACCTTAATATTTTTATTAAATAATTGATAAATCCACTTTCCAAATAAGAGTAAAATAAAACAACTAATCAGATAAATTATAGAAGAAAGGCTATTGTCAATAATTTGATTCATAGTTTATAAATGTGGTTTTGAACAATTTTGTAGGTAATTCCAAACTTAATGTTAAAGCAATACTAATATTGAATAACATTTATTCTCAATTCCTAATCAAAAGTTAGAAAACATTATTTCCCAAACCCTCCTCCTCGGGAACGGAAGCCAGAACTTTTATATCGAGAACTAGATCTACTTGTTCTGCTACTTCGAGTGGAAGATCTTGAAGTGCTACGTGGACTTCGAGAGACTCTGCTATTCACCCGACTTTTAAAACTACTACTTGAAGGGTTCCTACTCCATCGGGAAGAAGTGGACCGGCTGGAGTTAAATCGACTATTTGTCCCATAAAAAGCACCAGCGCCCCCACTTGAGGGACCGTAATAAGAACGGCCATATCCTCTGTAATTTGTCCTATAGTCATTCCAGTAAGAGAAACGGGCAGGATATGTTAACATATTAAACATACTGCTCATAAAAGCGTATTTCCCATAAAACTCCCAAAAAGAGCCACCATCTCGCTGCACCCATTGCCCGTATTGGGGATTACCAACATAATTGGAAAAACCTGGAGGACTGACTTCTTTCGTCAATTTACCATCTTTTTTGCTGGCTATTTCCATTCCCATGTTGTCTATATTCCTGCGAAAAAAATCAGGACTTACCTCCATCCAATCCGTCATAACTTCCTTGGGCCCACCATCCTTTTCTACTATTACCTGATATTGATGCTTGTAGGTTTTAAAAAATGCTCCTTCAACGTCCATATCATGCAATAGTATGGTGAAAGTATCATCCTTGCTCATGTCTCGGATCAAGTTATCCAAGGGACTTTTTTCAAATTGATTTCCTCCACAAGAAACCATCAATAACAATAAGAAAGGCAAGACAAAAAATCTGTGTATTTTCATAAACTTTCCGAAGAATTATATGCAAAGAAATTACATTTTAAATCTAAAAAAAACATTCCTTTCAACTTTCCCCAATAAAAGCAAGGAATTATTTCCTATTAAAAATAGAACAATCAGTTTCCATTCATTTAAACTATTTCAGATGAGGAAGGCAAAATATTGGAAAAACTAAACTCCCCTACTACTTTTCCATATGAAGCCTCAAATTCTCTTTCCCCCCATTGTTCCACTGATAAAACTAACTTTTCAGTGCTATCATAATATTCCCATGAGATCATTTCACACCAATCTTCATCCTTATCTCCAGGATTTTCAAAATCTCGAAAATAACCTGGACTTTCTTTATCCAAGAAGTAAGTTTTTCCCTCAAAAATCAACTTTTTAGGAGGTTGCTCATGTTGGGCAATATATTCGGGTAAATCCTCATCAAGGTTTCTGATTTTAATTTTCTTACTGATAGTAAGATAAATTTCATCATCTTCGGACAAATGTAGATAAACCACTTCATCACCAGAGTCTAACTTAAATTCTCTACTAAAGAAATTATTCCCCCAATCATATTCAAACTCGGCTTTTACTTCCCAAGTTTTCAAATCATAATCTAATACAAACCCTTTCCGAAGATCACGAATGGTGATATTAGAAGGGTCATATTCCGGCTCTTTCTTTTTTTTCTTAAAAAAATCAAAAACTCCCATATTTTTCGGAAAAATATAAATTTAACATGGCTTCAGTTCTCCCTGATGACTTTCTCATCTATTATGAAGAAGTGACACATGGGAGCCTCTTACCAATTTCTTTGATACAGCCCTATATCAAGCTTATTTACGAATTAAGAAATTAGGAGCAAGGTCATAAAAACAGCCTTACAAGAATAGACCCACTATGGGCTACAAATCCCTTATTATTCTTAATTCGTAATTACTTTCTATTGTTTAATTATTGGAAGAAGGAGTATTCATCCCCAATTTTGCTTTTAAAGCATCCAAATCAGATGTAGCTTTTGAAGGAGAGGAACCAAGCACTTTGTCAATTTCCTCATCTACAGAACGACTTTCATTGGCAATGTCACCATAAGATTCAGCAAGGGCTTCTTCCTGAGCAACTTTATCTTTCATCTTCTCTAACATGGAAACTGTTGAAGATGAATCAATTTGTGCCATTTGCTTATTAAATTTTTTAGTGGCAGAGCTTACCTTCACACGAGCTTTTAGTGTTTTTAATTCATTCTCCCACTTGCTCAAATTGGATCGAAGCTTTTTAACATTGGCCTCCAACTGGTCAACATTTTTTTCAAACTGCTGCTTTTCAGAAGAAGCCCTATCAGCATGTTGTTGGTTTTCTTCCTTTTTAGTTAAAGCTTCACCAGCCAAACGATCAGCATCTTCAGCGGGAATTTCACCTTTTTGAGCTTTTTGTAATAAAAGAATAGCCTTTTGCTCATATTCCTTTGCAGCTTTGCTGTAATTATTATGATCGTTTCTAGCACGAATTACCATTGCTTTCACCTCGGCTAATGCCTGCAAACTTTGATCAAGATCTTTCTTCATATCCCGAATTCCTTGTTCGGTCATTTTTATGGGATCTTCTAATTTATCTATAGCCGAATGGGCTTCTGCCTGCCCTATTTTAAATAATCTACTAAAGAAGTTCATAATCAATTTTATTTTAATTTTTTGAGAAACTAATTAATTCCTGAGAATATTCTGTCAACAGGAGTGCCAATGAATTAAAAGTACCTTCCAATTCATTGATATCAAGATTGGCGATTTGTAGGGTGTCTCTAAAAATAACTCTTTTCCCTGAATCATCGATCACAAAAGCACCATGTATAATATCTCTGTTCTTTTGCAAAAGGGATTTATAAATCTCCATGGAATCAGTATTAATTTGAAAAAGGAACTGCTCCATAATTAAGATGGGATCCGCACATCCAATTACCAAATTTTTTATCCCATTATCTTCATGCTCCACCACAAATACCCCATCTTCGGCATTCTCAGAGGTAATGCGATAATCTAAGTCTACTAAGTATTCTTTAACTTTTTGAAAATGGTCCATAACTTATCAATTGTTTATTTATTTCATTTGGAATTAAAATACTCTTTTTCTTTACATGCCCCCCTAAGGATAAATCCAATTTCTGATCCCAAAAAAGATGCCGATCCTTATTATTACGAAGGGGATTTACTTTGGGAGAAGAAAATTAAAAAAATATATTAAATTCCAATTCCTAAAAGACGAACAATTTCAAAAATTAGGGCGGTTTTGTAATATTGGTGTAATTTAGCATTTCACTTTTGTTGGTTGATTGATAAAGCAAACATACTAAATTTTTTAGTATTGCTCAAAATTTTAGCACAATTATTTTTTTTATGTCATATATTGGAAAGAATATACGAAAAATACGATCCGTAAAAAAACTTAGCCAGGCGGCATTTGCACAGTTATTTGATCTAGGAAGAGCAACTGTAGGTGCTTACGAAGAAGGAAGAGCAGAGCCTAAAATTGACACCATCATTCA
>NZ_SMMB01000857.1 GCF_009711365.1 Xanthovirga aplysinae
TTAATGGGGAGAAAATTAATGAAACAGAAAATAGAGCAGTATTACATACGGCTTTAAGAAACCGATCAGACCTCCCTGTAAATTTGGATGGAAAAGATATCATGCCAGAAGTAGATGATGTACTGGACCAGATGAGGGATTTTTCGGGACGGATAATTTCTGGCCAATGGAAAGGTTACACTGGGAAAGCCATTACCGACATTGTTAACATTGGTATTGGAGGGTCAGATTTAGGCCCATTAATGGTAACAGAGGCCTTAAAGCCATATAAGGTCCCTCATATCAAATCGCATTTTGTTTCCAATGTGGACGGAACACATATCAGTGAAGTATTGAAGGAAGTAGATGCAGAAACTACTCTTTTCATCATTGCTTCCAAAACATTCACTACCCAAGAAACCATGACCAACGCACACACAGCCAGGGATTGGTTTTTAAGTTTTGCACAAAACGAAGACCTAGTGAAATCTCATTTTGTGGCCGTTTCTACTAACGCAACAAAAGTAGCCGAATTCGGCATCGACCCATTAAATATGTTTCGTTTTTGGGATTGGGTTGGAGGACGCTATTCCCTATGGTCGGCTATAGGATTATCCATTGCCTGTTCCCTAGGTTTTAACAACTTTGAGAAATTACTCGAAGGGGCCTATAGTATGGATCAACATTTCAAAAATGCTGAGTATTCCAAAAACATTCCGGTCACTTTAGCGATGATAGGAATCTGGTACAATAATTTTTTTGATGCCCAATCCGAAGCCATTTTACCTTATGATCAATACATGCACCGCTTTGCTGCCTATTTTCAACAAGGAAATATGGAAAGCAATGGAAAATCAATTGACCGGGGAGGAAAAAAATTAAACTATCAAACTGGACCTATCATTTGGGGTGAGCCTGGAACAAACGGTCAGCATGCCTTTTATCAATTAATTCATCAAGGGACAAAAATGATTCCTTGTGATTTCTTGGCACCAGCCATCAGCCACAATCCTGTGGGAGATCATCATGCCAAATTACTGGCTAATTTCTTTGCTCAAACAGAAGCCTTAATGCAAGGAAAAACAGAGAAAAAGGTGGTTAGAGAATTGAAGGAAACAGGTAAAACTGAAGAGGAAATTGAACAACTAAAATCTTTTAAGGTATTCGAAGGGAATAGACCAACTAATTCCATACTTTTTAAAATGCTCACTCCTCATACTTTAGGAAGCTTAATTGCAATGTACGAGCACAAAATATTTGTACAAGGTGTAATATGGAATATTTTTAGTTTTGACCAATGGGGGGTTGAATTAGGAAAACAATTAGCTAATAGAATTCTTCCAGAGCTGGAAACGGAAGATGAAATTTCTTCCCATGATGTATCAACCAATGGGTTAATTAACGCTTACAAAAAGATGAGAAAAGAATTATAGGATTGAGAAAAAGTTCGGATTCATTCCAAAAAATAAATATCCTGTTCGAGAACTGTTCCAAACAGGATATTTATTTTTCTGACCCAAAAATAGCTCAAGTTTGGATTTTATATTTTCAATTTTTTACCAAATCCATAATTATTTCAAGAACCTCTAAAATAAAATCCTACCCCTACAGTCAGATGAGAATCAACATTATCCCTAAAAAGGTCAATCCCAACTTTTAAAGCTAAAGGAATACCTCTTGGAGTAATTAAGGCACCAGCTTCCCCTGCGATAGATTTTGAATGGTAATATCTCTCAGCATACTGTTCCGTTATGATCCCAATTCCTATATAGGGCATTAGCTCTGGTAATACACAATATCCAACATTTAAACCAAGTCTGTTGTTAGAGAAAGAATCCCCTGAAGCGTTTAATTTAAGGCTAATAAATCCTCCGACCCTCCCACCTTTAAACCCTAAGTCCACACCCAGAAAATCAAATAATCCATTGTACCTCATCTTATTGGCAAAAGTAGCATCAACAAGCACAAAATATGATAACTTTTTAGCAGGATTTTCATTCAACTCAACGTCCAAGCCACTATTTATTTGTTGATTCCCCTGGGCATAGGAATAAGTGGAAAATATTGGAAACGCAATCAATAATACCGTAAAAACTTTTTTCATAATCGACTGTTTTAAATAGGTTATCTATTTGTATCAACTAATTGAATAAGCTTTTGTATTGAGAAAGCAAAAATATTTAGAGAGTTTAATTGGGGAAACAATTAGCTAATAGAATTGTTCGGGAGCTGGAAACCCAAGATGAAATTTCTTCCCATGATGTATCCACCAAAAGGTTAATTATCGCCTACAGGAAGATGAGAAAAGAGTTATAGAATTAGGAAAATATATAAAGTCATGCTAAAAATTAATATCCTATTGGGAACAATTCCCAAATAAGGTATTTTTTAAAGAACTAGACTAAATTTTTATTTAAACCCCATACCCTCCATCATTTTCAATTCCATAAAAACTCAAGAACCTTTTAAATAAAAACCTACTCCTACGGTCAAATGAGAAGCAGCCACATCCCTAAAAAAGTCAACCCCAACTTTTAAAGCTAAAGGTATACCCCTTGGAGTAATGAGAACACCAGCTTCTCCTGCTATTAAATTATTTGGTCTTGTATAGTTAAAGCTAACAATAAGGTCTCCAACATACTCTTCCATTACGATTCCAATTCCAACATAAGGCATCAGATCTGGTAACACACAATAACCTACATTGAGTCCCAATCTACTTTTAGCAACAAACTCTCCTGAAGCATCTAATTTAAGGCTAATAAAACCTCCAACTCTTCCACCCTTAAAGCCTAAGTCTACCCCCAGTAAATCTAGAAATACATCTAAATCTTTATTCGCAAAAGTAACATCAGCAAGCACAAAGTAAGATAACTTTTTGGTTGGCTTATCACTTAAATCAACATTCAAATCGCTATTAATTTGCTGATTTCCCTGGGCAAAGGAATAAGTGGTAAAGATTGGAATTGCAAACAATAATACCGTAAAAACTTTCTTCATAATTGACTGTTTTAAATAGGTTATCTATTTGAATCAACTAATTGAATAAGTTTTTGTATTGAGAAAGCAAAAATATTATTGACGCTTAAGAAAATGTTTCAATCACGAAGTTTAACCCATTTCAATACAGATAAAACCAATTCATCTTCATTAATTAACCACCATTTTACTAAAAAGCTATTGTTTTGAGGAGATACTTTGAATTATTTACCTCAAATTTCCAATAAAGGGGTGAGGAAAATAACTGGAAAAATGCCATCATTAAAATAGGGAGAAAATGGATACAAAGGGAGAAATATTAGTGGTATCATCAATGAGAATTTTTTGCAATCCAACCGTTACTAAACCTAAAAGAATGGTCAAAGTAACACTTAATAAAGTTCCCAAAATAATATATTCAGCTCGTTTTCTATCTGTATTATTGGTCATGTCCCCAAAACGAAATACAGATTTAGCAGCTAAGAGAAAACCGATAGCTGTAAGGTTATTACTCAAAATAAAGGTTAAAATTAAAATACGTTCCAGAATTCCAATCCATTGACCTGCCTTTAAAAGACCCTCACTATTTTCACTAATCTGTTTTCGCCATTCTAAGGTAGCCTGACTAATAAAAAACGAAATCGGATTAGTAACCAATAAATAGGCCAGCCCATATAATAAAATTTTTTTGTTTATCAATACTCTCCCAAATAGCTCAAAAAATAGTGTGCTTTGTTCAAAGGCCAAACCCCAAACTACAAAAAGTACCAAAAGATGGGCCAATTGATCAAGAATAAACCCATAGGATTTAAGTTTTCTTCTTTCATCCAAGGCCACCTTCCCAAGATCAATTAGGGCGTGGGACCAGAACACCAATCCTGCCCACTTGATTAACCAAATAAAGGAATGGTCATCTTTAAATAGATACAATACTAAAAAAGTAAGCCCTCCATGAATTAAGGCATGTAACCACAAAAAAATTGATTTAACATTGTCTCTATGCTTACTCCTAACCCAGGAGGATGGCTGCAGAAAAAAATCTCCCAAAAGATGGGCAATGATTAGCAAGAGTAAAATTTCCGTAAATTCTATTGATGTAAGCATAACTTTTCAATCTTCAATTGAAAACGTTCCAAAAAAACCAAGATAGCATTCATATTTGATGACCTAAAATGCTGGTTAATAGTAGGTTGTGAAATTTGCAATTTTTCGGCCAATTCATTTTGAGTTAAATTATCCAATAAACCTGCAAATACCACTTTGGCTGTTGCAGGTTTCCATCGGTTAATAATTCCTTCAGCAAGTATACTTTCTACATAAAACTCTTGATCAAATTCACCCCAAGGGCTTTCCATTCCAAATCTTCTGCTTTTATTCTTCAAACGGTCTAGGCCTAAGCCGGACCGCTGAAAAGCCTCCCCATCGGAGGTGGCCACGCTTTCATCCAAGAAATCTACCGTTCCTATTCCAATAAACATACGAGCATCGGCATTTAAAGTCATTTTTAACATGGAACGCAATAGTAACAATAGGCGCAAAGCTTTTTCGGGTTTATAAAGAAGAATTTGAAAGCTGTCTCCTCGAAAAACTTCATAACGAAAATCCTCTGATTTAAAAAAAGAACTATCCCCAATAGACTTAAAAAAGTTTTGGAGGTTAATCAATAAAGTCTTTCTGTTCTTTAATGATCTAGAGCCAATAATATCCCCAGTTATTACGGCACAATAAACCTTTTTTGCATTCATAAAGCTAATATAGGTAAAAACACCTATATTTCTAAATTATAGTCAAAAATACCTATATAAATAAATTATAGGTAAAAATACCTATACTATTAAATTC
>NZ_SMMB01000042.1 GCF_009711365.1 Xanthovirga aplysinae
TTAAGTGGAAAAACCTGATAAAACTGTAGAACATGAGAACTCTACAGTTTATTACTTACAGAGCTATCGATTCAAGAAGCCCTTCCTGACCTGCTTCACCAGCACTTTCTACTAGTCCTTCTGGACATTAAACACAAAGGCCACTGTTTAAATTATCGGATGGGAGTGGTTATCTTGGACTGTAATATCCAGCACTTTAATCATGATAAAATAAATTTCTTCCTTATTCTTGAATTTGGTATTT
>NZ_SMMB01000372.1 GCF_009711365.1 Xanthovirga aplysinae
TCGTGTCCTTCAAATTCAAGGGTTCCACTAAAGCCTTTGGGTAATGTAAAAAAGTCCCCGGTGAAAAATGTTGTTGATTTTCCAGTTTTAGAGGTGATCTTAACTTTTCCAGTGAGCACATGAATGAATTTATCCAACTTTTGGTTTTTGTATTCAATTGTACTCTTTTTATAATTATTTATTTCTGCTTTTAATTCTACCCCATCAAACAAGACATCGTTTTCCGAGTCTCTTCTTGCCCCAATTCCGGATAATTTTTGTCTATTCAACATGAAAGGGATTAACTCAGAGCTTTTGGCCTTCCTGGAATTCTTTGATCTTTTCTTTGTCATAATGGCGATTTCCAGGAAGTAGTTTCCTCCCCCTACCGTAGTCCATTTTCCATTAAATCCCTTTGGGACCAGAAAAAAATCACCTTTGGTGAAGGTTAATTTTTCTCCATTTTCGAGTGTTAATACGGCTTGTCCATTGGTAACGCAGACAAATTCGTCAATGGAATAATTTTTCCAGTCATGTGAAGCGGTATTACTCGCAGTAACATTAATAGCAATATCTTCTCCTGAAAATATTCTTTTGGTGTAAAGCTTCCTTTCCGATTCTGCCCAGGAAGGGTGGATTCTTTTCAGGTTTAATCCGGAAATTGTTTCCCTGTCTAATAAAATGGGTTCAGAAGTTGTCTGTCCATGCCCTAGGCTATAGACAAAAACAAATAGGGAGAATAGTAATCTTTTCATTGATAAAAATTTGTTTGGAAATAATCTTTATGCAATGATATCTAAGTTGAATCTTTTAAAAGTTCAGCTTTATAAAAGAGAAGTTCAGAATTAGAATACTGAACTAAATTTGAGCCTTTCTGAAAGCGGCTGGGGTAATGTTTGTTTTTTGTTTGAAAAGAGTATAAAAAGTGGATTTGGAGTTAAAACCTGATTCATATCCAATGGCATCTATTGTTAAATGATCAAATTTCGTTAACAATTCCTTGGCTTCTTCAATTCTGTATGTATTAATGAAAGTTGAAAAACTTACCCCTAAATTATCATTTAGAAGCTGGGATAATTGATGACCACTTATATTTAATTCCTTGGCCAGATCAATCACTTTTAGGTTGGGGTTTTTAAAAGCCTTTGAATCTAATAAGTACTTTTGAAGGTTTTCTAATTGCTGTGTGGCCTCGACGCTATTTATTTTTTTATCAGCGTATTTCGGTTTCTTTATTTTTTGATTCTTTTTTTCTAAAAAGAAGTTAAAAACAATTGATAGATAAAAAATTATTGAATATAAAATAGGTCCTAAAATATAATTG
>NZ_SMMB01000407.1 GCF_009711365.1 Xanthovirga aplysinae
AAAAATTTTCTTTTTTACTGGGTAAAAAGGAAAACGATTACATCATGCTAGAAGCCAGCAAAATGGTTTACTCTAGGAATTCTAATTCCTGTTCATTACTTACCTAAGGGTTTAATCCTTTCAAGGCTAGAAGAAAACTGTACTATATTTTCTTCATCAGAAACGAAATTGCTGAAATTCTTCTTACTTGCCAGTTCCCCTCTAATCATTGGAGCACCTAATTTAATGTTATCCAATTCATTCATTATCTCATCCCTTATCTCAAAATAAGCAATTTTATTTTTTTCTTGTATAGGCTCCGAAGGAGGAATCTTTACTCTTAAAGCATCCACCTGTTTTCCGTTTTTCCAAAAACGATAGCAAAGGTGTGGGCCAGTAGCCAATCCTGTACTTCCTACATATCCAATGACATCGCCCTGTCGCACTTTCCTTCCAGCCCTCATTCCCCTGGCAATTTTTGACATATGAAGGTATTGAGTTGAATAGGTACTATTGTGTCTTATTTTGACATAATTGCCATTGTACCTACTATAAGTGGCAGACTGAATAACACCATCCCCCACAGCAAGAATAGGTGTACCGGTAGGAGCGGCATAATCCGTACCCAAATGAGCTTTATAACGCTTTTGTACCGGATGAAAACGACGTCGCGAAAATCGGGAGCTAATTCTTGAATATTTCAAAGGGGCTTTCAAAAAGGCTTTTCTTAAACTATTTCCCTTTTCATCAAAATAATCTAATCCGTCACCCTGATCATAATAGAT
Organism: Xanthovirga aplysinae; assembly: GCF_009711365.1. GTDB lineage: Bacteria > Bacteroidota > Bacteroidia > Cytophagales > Cyclobacteriaceae > Xanthovirga > Xanthovirga aplysinae. The sequence continues at coordinate 765 of NZ_SMMB01000407.1, forward strand.
TCCATAGTAATCCTCTCCAAAATGTTGGAAATAAGCACCCAAAATTTTTCCTATACCTACCTCTTCTCCTTCCACCTGCTTTTCCTCATAAATAACTTTGAACTTATCGTTTTTCTGGATGCGAAAAAAATCAATTTGCCAGGCAAAAACATCTGATAATTCGGCGGCTAAAGCAGGGCTGGCCCCGGCTTCCATCATGGCCACATACAAGGAGGAAGTAATAACACCTGTGATATCTTTCTTGATAATTTCAACTTCTTTTTCTCCCTTATAAACCTTAAGAGAATCTTGGAGGTTAAAAACATAATATTCTATGGGGTTCGGCTGGTAAATAAAAGTTTTGGCCGTTTGAAGGGAATCTGGGTAGCAAATCAAGGTATACTTTTTCCCCGCTTGAATTTTTCTAACATCAAATACTTTTTTGGAATTTCTTGCCAGACGATCAATGGTTGCAAAAGAAACATTGTAGGGAATGAGAATTTCTGATAAATTTTGATTTCGCCTGACCTTTTCTTCTATGACCATCATGGAATCCACCACTTCACCAAATAAAATTGTTGGCTCCTTTGTGGCAAACTCCAAACTGTCAATCTGTTCTTCGGTTAATAATTCTGGTTTTTCTTCATTTTGTACTGGTTTTAAACGTTTTACCCCATAAAAAATGACTCCTCCTATTATCGCAACAGCGATCAGAGC
>NZ_SMMB01000191.1 GCF_009711365.1 Xanthovirga aplysinae
CCTTCTTGTGTCCAGAACCGAAGATCTCCGCTTTCAAAGCGTATTGTTTTTAAATCTTGTCCCAAAAGAGAAATAACATCTCCGGAATAGATGGAATAGATTTTATCCTCAAAGGTGGAAGTCCCACTAATTTTGAAATCCCCTGATACATCCAAAGTGGCATGTCCATTAAAATCATTTGTGTTATGTCCAATGCTTAATGCTTTAAAAGCTCCACGCATGGCATCGGCATAGGTTCGACCACCCTCCAGTGTAAATTTTATGTGTTCGCCCTCTGGGGGTGGTTCATTGACAAATTCGGCCTGGTATAGAATTCGTTTAGGAGCTCTTCCTCCAGAATTCAGCAAATAAAACTCTTGAGGGGTAGCAGGGCCCTCTACCAAGTATAGTGAGTTAAAGGCCTCTGCAGAAGTATTTTGTCCATTCCCTGTAAATTGTAATATTTTATCGTTGATATATACGAGGCCAGGACCAATGGTGTAGGTCTCAGGGTCTGTACCTTCTTCTATAGCACAGCCACTGAAAATAAAGGCACCCATACCTTTGTATTGTTCTTCCAGGGCAATGAATAGATCGTCCTGCATGATTTGCAGGTCATCGTTATGCAGCATACGGCCGCCTTCGGTAAAA
>NZ_SMMB01000632.1 GCF_009711365.1 Xanthovirga aplysinae
TTATCCCCGACTTATCCACAGGAAATGTGTTTTTAAGTTTTGCTTCTCGGCTTTCTATTAACATTTTCCTGGCTAAAAAATAAGTACTTTCCCCCGGATAGGTCTCGATAACATATTGATAAAACTTTACAGCCAATTCATATTCTTCATTTTTTAGGGCTAAATGAGCGATTTTCATGACTTCAGTACCCTTAGTTTTCCAGCGTTTATCCATCGCTCTAGCCTGAACAAAAGCTCCATAAAAGTTCTTCTGTTGAAGATTAACCCATATTAGCAATTCAGGATAATTTTTATTTTCAGGCTCTTTTCTAACTCTAGCTAAAATTAACTGTTTAAAGGCCTGCTGCTCTTTTTCCTCTGTGAGAAAATTTTGAAGAATATTTCGCACATAATTGATTCGTGAGGGATTTTCATCAAGAAATAAGAGATATTCCAGTATCATATCACTTTTATTGTTCTGAAGCCTATATAAACTGGCTAACTGCAAAGAATATGCTGCAGGGCTGTCCTCAATTTTCCGCCCCTCCTTATATGCATAGATGGCATGTTCCATCATTTGATATTTAGTCAATTGCTGAGCTACCAATTGAAGTTTGTGCTGATTGGATTTTACTTTCTCCACTAATTCATAAATAGACTCCTGGCTTTCCTGTTCTTCTCCCTTTCTCTTTAACACAACAGCCTTTTCCACCTGGTAAGTAACACTTTCGGGGTACCACCTTAATAATTTATTTAAATATCGCTGTGCCTCACGATAATAGGCAGAATCAAGAAGTAAGTGAAAATAATTGTTGTGGATAAACGAAATATTTTTTCGATCGCGCAATAACTCTTTGTAAAGCAAGCCGGCCTTATTTAAATCTCCTTTGGCATAATATTCATTGGCAAGGGCAATTTTTTCTTTATCCTGACCAATGAGATCAGAGCTTAAACCAAAAACTAATAGAATAAAGAAAAGATATTTAATAAGTCTCCGACAGTTTTTCATATAATCCACACATTTAACAAGCTATTAATGTAAATATATATTTATATAAAATTTTTTACTATTTATTATTAGGAATGTGGAAATGTTGAAAATTTAAGGTATGATCTTAAAATTGAATTTGATGTTGAAAAAGAGAAGTTTATCTAGTTTTTATCCACAGATTCCTAACAGTTTAACTTTCTATAAATGAAGGTGTTATATAGTAATTAACATAAGTAGAATAAGTTTTTAAATGCTCGGAGTTGATAAAGGGAGATTGTTAATAGTAGTGGAAAAGTGTGAAATAGCTTGTTGAAAATGAAGAGTTGTTAGGTGGAAAAAGATTACCTCAAAGTGGAGAGTGAATAAACTATATTTACCCACAGTTTATTCACTTCTTTTCCACAGGTAATCCACTCCTTTATTATTGAAGTTTAAAAAGTAAGATCTTCCAGGAGTTCCCAGTTAGCTCGTACAGTAAGATTTTTGGGATAGAAATAAACAGGATCAGGTTCCTCATTATTTCTAATATCTCCTATTTCCCATTTGCCGGTATTTTTATTTGCAACGAGAACCCTAATTTTGTAGGTACCAGGCTTTACGTAATTGAATTCATAATTCTTCGGACTGACTTGTTCATCGATTACCTGATTCTTGTCATCGAGTAGTTGCACATAATAATGTGGATAAGTGGTGGTGATTTTTCCTTTAATAATTCCGAAATTTTTAGGTTCTTTAAAAGTATAGAAATTATCCACAACTGTACTGCTATCATTTTCGATACTAATGAAGCTTGCTGCTGAGTTATAGAGTCTTACCCTATCCACATAATTTATTTTCTTTGGTTTTGGTTTTACTTGTTCTGCCTCTTTTCTTTCTCTTCTACTTAATCTTGCAGGTTGTTTATCTTTTTCTTCGGCAAGGTTTTCCACATTTTGATCCACATTTTGATCTATTTGATTAAGGGTGGAATCCGTATTGTTAATTGGCAGTTGCTCCTCTTCTCGTTTTACCTTGGAAAGGTCAATAGCTTTAACAATGGTTACTTGATCTCTTGTTTTGTTCCAATGTAAATCTTTATTCACATCAATTGGATCAATTGTTAAACTATCATATTGAATGTACAAGCTGTCAGGAACTATTGTTTTTATAGGTTTATTAAAAGTATATTTTATTTCTATCGTATCGATAATATCAGATTGTTTTGATTTGGCCGTCTGAGCAAAGTCAGCCAATGATTGTCTACTTTCGATAAACTTTATATAAAGATTTTCATTTACTTTATTTTTAACGCTATCGATAGCCCATAATTTAACTTGCATACTATCCGCTTCTATTCTTTCATCAGTATTATAGACCCGTATAGTCTTATTTTCATCCTGTAGGTTACTGAATAACTTTGCATCCGAATCAATAGGTTCTAATGAGTAATCTGTCACATACTTGTTTAATCGTATTTCAAAGTATTTTCCGGAAGGGCGAGCATATAAAAGTTTGAGGGAATCAATGTTATTTTTTACTAAGCCAATATTTATGGTATCGCTTTTGGCCTTTAAATCCAGTGTTTTTGCAGAAAATCCATAAATATCATTTGCTGTCTTTGCTGTTAAATTTCTGCTTTTTGTTGAAAAGGCATAAATACGGTAATCACCATCTTTGATATTATCAATAAGATAAGAACCATCTTCTCCACTCATAGTGAAATAGTTAGGTTCACTGTTAAAAAGGTCCAAAGTGTCATTGGCAGGATAAAGGGAAACAATTGCCTCCTTAATAGGTTCATTGGTGAGTAGATCTCGAATTACCCCTTTTACCTGAAGAGAATCAAGGTAGGGGCCAGTACTAAAGGCCAGTCTGACATTTTCAGCTTTATTATATTCAGTAATATCTGTAACAGCATCCCTAAAGTTGAAAGTGTAAGTGGTGCTGTCTTTAAAAGGT
>NZ_SMMB01000967.1 GCF_009711365.1 Xanthovirga aplysinae
ACATCCTGTATTTACTATTTTGCTCCTAAAATTCTTCATAGAACATTTTTTTCTCCGGGATCTATTTTGGCCACTTTACTTACCCTAGGCATTTCCTTTGTTTTCTCTTACTACCTTAACAACTTTGGAGCTTATAATAAACTATATGGGTCAATTGGTGTGCTAATAGCCATTATGATTTGGTTTTACATTTTATCCTTGGTCCTTCTTCTGGGTTTTGAACTCAATGCTAGTATTGATAAGGCTTTATCCGACTATAGAAGGAAATTGGTTAAGGGCAATAGAAAAGATGAAGGCAATAAATGAAAATATCGTTAATGTCCTAAAAAAAATATTTCTTCTCAATTGCTAGGCTATCAAGTAATTACGCTTCAGATGATTTGAAACCACATTTTTTTACTTAAAAATCGCTTGAGGGGTTTTGCAGAATTAATTTAAACTCCTACTTTTGTAGTCCCAAAGGGGAAAACAGAGGGTTGGCGGAGTGGTCGAACGCGGCGGTCTTGAAAACCGTTGTACCGCGAGGTACCGGGGGTTCGAATCCCTCACTCTCTGCAGTGGTAAGCCCTTACTGATTTTCAGTAAGGGCTTTTTTTCTTATTAGGTACAAATTATCTAGGAGTAAATTCCTTAATGTTGGCATAACAAAAAAAGCAATGAGAATTCATTGCTTTTTTTGTTGCTTTAGAAAAATATCCCTAATTGCTAAAAACTGTTATTAGGTAATCCTTAAAATGTAGGTTTTCATCTATCAATTTGTTCGAATGGCAATAACCGGATCAAGTTTGGCAGCCATATAGGCAGGTATAATTCCGGAGGCAATCCCTACCACGCATGAAACACCTAATCCGATAAGAATATTCTGGAAGGTTAAAACAATATTTAAGCTTCCCAGTGAAATGAAGCTCAGCAGGTAAACGATAAAAATCCCAACACCGCCCCCTATTAAACTAAGAAAGATTGCTTCAAATAAGAATTGGTTGAGTACAAAATAGTTTTTTGCACCCAAAGACTTTTGAATTCCTATAATGTTTGTTCTTTCTTTTACAGAGACAAACATAATATTGGCAATTCCAAAACCTCCAACTAAAATAGAGAATCCCCCGATTACCCATCCCGCTAAAGTAAGAGTGCCAAAAATTGAATTAACAATATTGGCAAAAAACTCTGATCGGTTAATAGCGAAATTATTTTCTTGATTTGGTCTCAGTCCCCTTTTTCGACGCATTAGTCCAGTGATTTCTCCTTCCAACTCCCTCAAGCCCACATCTTCTTCTTTGCCTTTTATAGCTATGGAAGAGCCCCTTCCCCACCATGGATCAGTGACAAAAATCTTTTTGAAACTTTTGTAAGGAATATAGGAAAGCAAATCGATATCGGTATCGAGAACACCCTCTCCCTGTTTTTCCAGTACCCCAACCACCATGTACTTAATTCCCTTTATCTTAATGGTTTTTCCAACAGGATCTTCATTAAGGAACAAGGATTCAGCAATTTCTGCGCCTATAAGGGTTACATTGGTTCCATTACTAATTTCCTGATAAGTAAAATACCTTCCTTTTTCAATAGGTACTTCAAACACATCATTATAATTATGGGAAAACCCTTCTAAGTAGGTTCCACTTATGGAATTATTTTTGAATTTAAGAGTCAACCCTGTTTTTATTGCAGAAATGGTTATTCCCTTATGGTTCTTTAAATTTTCAGCCAAAAATTCATAATCCGTATAGTTGGGATGAGGATGTTTAAAGTATTTCCACCAGGGATATTCTGGGACCATTTCCAAGGGCCATTTCTCCACCTTGATTACATTATCTCCTAAAAATGCCATGCTATCTTTTATATTAGCCTTTAAGGAGTCAATAACCGTAAAAACGGCAATTATTGAGAATATGCCTACCGTTACACCTAAGAGAGAAAGGATGGTTCGGAGTAGGTTCGTTTTCAGTGCATTCCATGCAAATCGAAAACTTTCAAAAGTTAGTCTAATAAATCTCACTTTTTTCCGTTTAAGGGCTGGCAATCAATTGGTTTACTCTTTTTCATTAGATGTAAGCTTTAATATTAAAAAAAAAATTGTACTTTTGCAATTTTGTAGGATGGTCCTAGCTTTTTATAAGTATTTGTATTTTTAATATTTAATACCGTAATATTAAATATGAAGTTATCTGAATTTAAATTTGAACTTCCTGAGGGGCATCTAGCTATGCACCCAACAGAAAACAGGGATGAGTCTCGTATGATGGTGCTACACAAGGACTCTAAAAAAATTGAGCATCGACTATTTAAGGATATTGTGGAGTACTTTGACGATGGCGATATCCTGGTAGCAAATGACACTAAAGTCTTTCCAGCCCGTCTTTATGGAAAAAAAGAAAAAACTGGGGCTAACATTGAGGTTTTCCTACTTAGAGAATTAAATAAGGAATTACATTTCTGGGATGTACTCGTAGATCCAGCCAGAAAGATTCGTGTGGGAAATAAGCTCTATTTTGGGGATGGAGATCTAGTTGCGGAAGTTATCGATAATACTACCTCTAGAGGTAGAACCATCCGATTTCTTTACGATGGTCCGGATGAGGAATTTTATAAAACCATTGATGCCTTAGGGGAGACCCCTTTACCAAAGTATATCAAGAGAGAGGCAGAACCGGCAGATCGTGATCGTTTTCAAACGATTTATGCAAAGCATACAGGGGCTGTTGCAGCACCTACTGCTGGATTGCATTTTACTAAACAAGTGCTAAAGCGTCTGGAAATCAAGGGTGTTGATATGGCTCATATTACGCTGCATATTGGATTAGGTACTTTCCGAAATGTTGATGTAGAAGACCTTACTAAACACAAGATGGACTCTGAGAATTTTAGAGTGCCTCAAGAGACTGTTGCTGCAGTGAACAGGGCTTTAGATAATAAAAAGCGAGTATGTGCTGTAGGGACAACCTCTATGCGGTCTTTAGAGTCTTCCGTTTCAGCGGCTGGTCGGTTAAAAGAGAAAGAAGGCTGGACGGATAAATTCATTTTCCCTCCATACGAATTTAAAATTTGTAATGCATTACTTACTAATTTCCATATGCCAGAATCTACTTTGCTAATGATGGCAGCCGCTTTTGGTGATTATGAGTTTGTAATGGAAGCTTATCAGGAAGCTATCAAGGAGAAATACAGATTCTTCAGTTATGGGGATGCCATGCTGATCATCTAATAAATTAAAAGGGCTTTCTTTAGATAGCCCTTTCTTTTTACCCACCTTATGTCTTAATGTCTTACCCAAAAAGTTGTCAAATCAAAAAATACGTCATAATTGTTGCAGGGGGTAGTGGAAGCCGGATGAAAACTACATTACCCAAACAGTTTCTTGAAGTTGGAGGAAAACCCATTTTAATGCATACCCTTTCAGCCTTCCACCACTATGATTCAAAAATTGAAATAATCCTTGTGCTTCCTGAAAAAGATATGGAGCAATGGGATTCGCTTTGCGAAGCACATAGCTTTCGTTTATCCTATCAAATAAAAAAAGGTGGAATCAGCCGTTTTCAATCAGTAAAAAATGGCTTAGAGGCTATTAAAGATGAAGGGTTGGTGGCTATTCATGACGGTGTAAGACCCTTTATTGACAGAGATGTGATCGATGGAGCCTTTCGCACAGCTGCTGAAAAAGGAAATGCAGTGGTAGCGGTGCCTTTAAAAGATAGTATTCGAAAACTAGAAAACAGTTATACGGTGGCCTTGGACCGTAATCTTTACCGATTGGTACAAACTCCTCAAGTGTTTCGAACTGAAATAATTAAAAAAGCTTACGACCAATCCGAAAAGGCGGAAATGACAGATGATGCGAGTGTGGCGGAATCGGCAGGTTTAAAAATTGAACTTGTACCAGGCCATTATGAAAATATAAAAATTACCACTCCAGAAGACCTCTACTTGGCTGAAGCAATTCTTAGAAGGAAATCTTCGGTCTGAAGCAAAAGCAGTGTGAGCCGGGCGGTTCTTGGGTAAAGATTGTCAGAACTTTTGTTTTAACGGTCAAGAAAATCTATTAAGCTGTATTTCATAGACCAGATAAAATAATTAGTTTAAAAAAGCACCCAGTAGCCTAGGTGCTTCATTTCTTTTCAGATTATTCCTTCAACGTTGATTGGTGGAACCACTTTTTGGATTTTTCTTAATTTGCAGTGGCCTGCAAAATAAAAGGGGATGAATTAATACTCATCTTCATTAAAAAAGAAATCTTCTTTGGTTGGGTAATCCGGCCAAATTTCCTCAATGTTTTCATAAGGTTGCCCATCATCTTCAAGCTCTTGAAGATTTTCTACCACTTCCATGGGTGCTCCGGAACGCACAGAAAAGTCAATTAATTCATCTTTTGTAGCTGGCCATGGCGCATCTTCAAGATAAGAAGCCAATTCTAATGTCCAATACATAATATTTCCTCCTAATTAATGAGATTTTTAAAAAATCAAATAAAACTTACACTACAAGGCATATAATAACAATAGGTTGAAGGAATTCCTTATACCTCTCTTATTTTTTTAACCAAGAATGAAATTAGGTTCAAAAAAGTTCACCTAATTTAAAACAATAGAAGTATTACGAAAAATTTTAAGCCCCATTAATTTATAGTGGTAAATAGGGCATTTAATAGTCTTGAATTTAACTTATTCTTCAATGACTTTTTCAAATTTTTACTTTCGTAAGTACCTTTATTAACTCTGATTTGTTTTCAGTTTTTCCTTCAGTTCTGACAAAATTAATTCTTTTACTTTTACTTTTCTTGATTGTATCGAAAGTTTGTTCTCCAGCATTTTGCTAAAGGCATTTGCTCCCGAATTTAACTTTGCCAAATTATCCTCAAAAGTCTGCAAATCTTTTTGATCTCTTGCTAGCAGATCCCTTAAAAGGGTAATTTTTAATTTAATTTGTTCCTTTTCTTCTTTATCCTTATAGCTTCTAAATTTAGAACGTGCAACTTTCTCCAAGAAATGCTGCTCAAAAACCAAATCGCAAGCAATATGAAATCGTTCGTTTAGGCTTTTTACTTTTTCCCAAGGCACTTTACCTACTACTTTCCATTCAGCCTGAAGTTTCTTTGCCGTATCTAAAATGCCTTCTTCATTGTACCGTTCTTTCAAATCTTCGGCAGCGAATAATAGCTCTTCCTTCCTCTTTAAATTTTCTTCGGCACTAAGGCTGTCTTTTTGTTTTTTAAAAGCTTTAAGGTTATTAAAAATATTGTCTGTATAGCTTTTTAATTCTTTCCAAAGTTCATCCCTTCTTTTTCGAGGAATTTTCCCTAATGTTTTCCATTGTTTTTGAAGTTCTTTAACTCTTTCGGCAGCTTTTTGAACATTTTCTGTCGAATTTAACTTTTTAACTTCCTCAACAATAGTTTTATAGGCTTCCACCCGGCTATCTACCATCTTATTACGGTCCTCGTAAAAAGATTGTTTTCGGGCAAAAAAGGTATCTAAGATATCTTTAAACTGCTGTTCAATTTCCTCTTTATATTCTTCACTAACACTTCCGGTTTTAATCCATTTCATTTTTAGCTCCCGGAATTTTTCGGTAGTCTCCTGCCAGTTGGTGCTTTCTTTTAAAGCTTCTGCTTCTATTAAAAGGGCCCGTTTGATTTCTAAGTTTTTGGCTCTGTTGATGGCAATCAAATCTCTAAGCTCCTTTTCCATACGGTCCAGGCGCTCAAATAAAGAAGGGAAATCACCAAGGGCATCAAATTTCGCTAATTGCTCTTTGAGATGCACCATTTTCATGAGGTAGGAGCCTTTGTTTTCAGATTCCTTGATAATCGCCTCTAAATCATCAACTTTTTTTTGGGCCAATTGAAATCGATCTTCAAAATACTTAAAAGTTGAAGCCTCATCATCCCTTACTTCACCAATTACTCTTTCCCGATACGAAAGAAAGGCATTAAGA
>NZ_SMMB01000529.1 GCF_009711365.1 Xanthovirga aplysinae
TTTGCTTCTTATATTGAGTACTTATTTTAGTTTTTTTTGATTGAAAAAGTAAGAATGGAATTAGAATTTGATTTAGAAATTGAGAGTGTGAAATTAAGGGTATTCCGTCAAGGTAATTATTCTGGCAGGCCCACTTTGGTTTTTCTTCATGATTCCCTAGGGTGCATTAAGTTATGGAGAGATTTCCCTGTAAAATTGGGAGAAGCTGCAAAATGCAACGTCTTGATTTACGACAGACAGGGTTACGGTAAATCAGAACCATTCACCTCTATAAGGAGGAAAAACGATTATATGGAAATCGAGTCAGGGATTTTAAATTCTCTTTTGGAGCAATGCGAAATTACTAATGCCATACTCTTTGGACATAGTGACGGAGGAACAATTGCACTATTGGCCGCTTCAAAATATCCTGAAAAAATTTCAGGAATAATTACTGAAGGGGCTCATATTTTTGTGGAGGAAATTACTGTAGCAGGTATTCGGCAGGCAATAGAAAATTATAAGACAACCAACCTCAAAGATCGGTTAAGGAAGTACCACGGCGAAAAAACGGAGGCTGTATTTTGGGCCTGGGCGGGCACCTGGTTAACAGAGGAATACAGAAATTGGAATATTGAACATTTCCTTCCTAAAATTCAGTGCCCTGTTCTTATTATTCAAGGGGAAAATGATGAGTACGGTAGTCTAAAACAGGTAGACCGTATTATTAAACAAGTATCAGGATATTCAACTAAGTTAATTATACCAAATATTGGTCATACGCCTCATAAGGAAGCAAGTGAGTTAACCTTAATTAAATCAGCAGAATTTGTAAGCAAACTTTTAGTGATTATGTGAATTGGACCAATTACTAATGAAAATGACACCACCTTGGACCAAACTAGGATTTTAAGTATCCGCACAACATAAATTCGCTCCGTGACTTAGCTCCTTGCTCGTAGTTAATTGGAAATAAGTTTTATCACAGATTGTATTGTTATCCCCAGCTCTTTTAAAATGTGATAAAGCTAAATGCAAGAATTGGCTAATTAAATTTTGAACACCTTTTTTAAGGCATTTATAGATTGAGCAATGGCTGCCTGAGAAGATTGGGTGTTGGCAATTGGTTTAAAAAGCATAAAACTATGTATAGTTCCTAAATAACGAGTAGCTGTTACTATCACTTCCGCTTCATTTAACTTTTTTGCGTAAGCTTCTCCCTCATCTCTCAATATATCACATTCAGCAGTGATGATTAATGCGGGAGGTAAGTTTTGTAATTGTTCTTTGGAGGCCCGCAAGGGAGAAACCAGTGGAAGGCTTCTTAGTTTTTTGTCAGGTACATAAGCATCCCACATTCTGATACTGTCTTCTATATTCGAAAGATACCCAAAGGCAAAACGGTGATAGGAAGGGGTGTCGCAGCTAGCATCTGTTACCGGGCAAAATAATAACTGAAAGCTAATTTTAGGCCCTTTTCTTTCCTTGGCCATCATTGTCACAACAGTTGCCATATTCCCTCCAGCGCTATCTCCTGCCACAGCTATTTTTCTTGGGTTTAGTCCTAAGCTTTCCCCATGTGTCGAAATCCACTTGGTAGCGGCATAAGCCTCTTCATTTGCAACTGGAAAGTGAACTTCCGGTGAAAGGCTGTAGTTGACGAATACCACGGCTACTCCAGCTCCATTCGCAATTTTCCTAAGCAATCTATCATGGGTAAGGGCATTGCCCATAATCCAGCCTCCCCCATGGAAAAACATAACTACAGGAAGTAATCCTTTTGATTTTAAAGGTTTAATTACTCGAATGGAGATTTCTCTCTCTTCTGATCTAATCTGTTTATCTTCAATTTCAGCCGGTAATCCTTCTTCTCCACTAGCTTGTAAATCGGTAAAGAGTTGACGGGCTTCAGCTTCAGGTAGTTCGTGAACCGAAGACCAACCTAAAGTGGCCACATGACGCAAAAATTCTCGAACCTTTGGTTCAAGCCCATAGTAACCTATAATATTTTGGGCTTCCATTATAGAGTTTTTTGGTCTTAGAATTTAATTAACATCCTTTTCTTTTTTGCTTGATGTAGAAACTAAATAGCAAACTGTTTTAAACCATGTTTCATCTTTTTTTAACTGATCCTAATATATTTCTCCAACTAAACCTATTTAAATT
>NZ_SMMB01000964.1 GCF_009711365.1 Xanthovirga aplysinae
ATAAATTGTCAAAAATGGGAAAAGAAAGCAGAAATTCAATATAAAAGCCCTTCATGATTTGATGAAGGGCTTTTAATAGTTTTAAGATAGAAGTTTGAATAAATAAGGAGTGGTAGGAAAACCAAGTTTTTTTGTCTTTCCTAAACCAGGCATTTATCTACCCACTGCTATTAAAACTAATTTCGAAATTATCAGTGATTTCTCCTTAATTAATTTCATAAGGTCGGGTCAATTCCACTTGTAATTCATCCAGTTGATCTTGAGAAATTGGAGCAGGAGCATCAATCATTACATCTCTACCTGAGTTGTTTTTAGGGAATGCGATATAATCTCTGATGGAATCTGAACCGCCAAATAGAGCACATAACCTGTCAAAGCCAAAAGCTACTCCACCATGTGGAGGTGCACCATATTCAAATGCATCCATTAAGAATCCAAATTGTGCTTTGGCTTCCTCTTCGCTAAAACCAAGATGCTTAAACATCATTTCCTGGGTTTCCTTGTCGTGAATTCTGATGGAACCTCCACCAACTTCCACTCCATTAATTACCATATCATAGGCATTTGCCCGCACAGCTCCTGGTTCGGAATCTAACCACTCCAAGTCAGAACGTTTCGGAGAAGTAAAAGGGTGGTGCATCGCATGATAACGTTTTGTATCTTCATCCCATTCTAAAAGTGGAAAATCTACAACCCATAGACAAGAGAATGTATTCGGATCTCTTAATCCTAGTTGTGTCCCCATTTCTAAACGCAATTCACAAAGGGCTTTTCTTGTATGATTTGTTTCTCCGGATAACACCAATAACAAATCACCTGCTTCGCCCCCCATCTTGTCTGCCCAGGCTTTTAAGTCTTCTTGGCCAAAGAATTTATCCACCGACGATTTAAAACTTCCGTCTTCGTTGCATTTTACGTAAACTAGCCCCTTTGCACCTATTTGAGGTTTTTTTACGAAATTTGTTAAAGCATCCAATTGCTTACGTGTATAATTTCCGGCACCTTTGGCACAAATTCCCACCACTAATTCAGCATCATCAAATACCTTAAAGCCTTTGTTCTGAGCTAATTCATTCAGCTCTGTGAATTTCATTTCAAAACGTGTATCTGGCTTGTCCGAACCATAATATCTCATGGCATCGGCATAAGTCATATGAGGAAAATCAGCCAGATCAATTCCTTTTACATTGTTAAATAAGTACCTTACCAACCCTTCAAACATTTCCAGAATATCCTCTTGCGTCACAAAGGACATCTCACAGTCGATCTGAGTAAATTCTGGTTGGCGGTCAGCCCTTAAATCTTCGTCCCGGAAGCACTTTACAATTTGGAAGTAGCGGTCCATTCCCGAAACCATCAACAGTTGCTTAAACGTTTGAGGCGACTGAGGCAGGGCATAGAACTCCCCAGTGTTCATACGAGAAGGTACGACAAAGTCTCGGGCTCCTTCCGGCGTGGATTTAATTAAAACCGGAGTTTCTACCTCTATGAAAGACTGGCTATCGAGGTAATTTCTGGTTTCACGCATCATTTTATGCCGTAATTCCAGGTTTTTACGCACAGGGTTTCTACGTAAATCCAAGTAACGGTACTTCATGCGAAGGTCGTCCCCTCCATCTGTTTCATCTTCAATTAGAAAAGGAGGAACCTTAGCTGCATTTAGAATTTTAAGCCCCTCTACTTTAATTTCAATTGCTCCGGTAGGGATTTTATCATTTTTGGAAAATCGCTCAACTACTTTTCCACTGGCTTGAAGTACAAATTCACGACCAGCTTTACGTGCAATTTTAATTACTTCAGCATCACTGTCACTTTCATTGAAGGCTAACTGAGTAATTCCATATCGGTCACGGAGGTCAATCCAAATCATTCCTCCTTTATCTCTGATTTTTTGTACCCATCCACAAAGGGTTACTTCTTGGTCAACATCGTTTATGCGTAATTCACCGCAATTATGAGTCCTAAGCATTTTATTCTGATTTAAAGCTTTCAGTTTACAAATTTAGGATAAGATGGGGAAATTTTAAGAAAGTCAGTGAGTTTTATAATTTTAAGAGTAAAACAATGAGTAAATGACCTCCGGTAAAGACCTCATTTAAAAACAGCACATATATTTGAAAAAAACTCTAATGAAAGCGATTTTTTTGAATAGGGGTTAACGTTGTTTTAGCAGAGAGTTTATGAAGAAAGCAGTAATTCTATTTTTCATACTCGTTTTATCGGCTTATTCGGAGGTCAAAATGAAACGGGTAAAAATTACTGAGGGGATAAGTGTGTCAATTCCCACAGAGTTTACTCCTATGTCTGAAGATGAAAAACGAGCTAAATTTCCCTCTTCCAAAAATATCCTTGCCATGTTCAAGGGTAAAAATACCCAAGTAAATTTTGGAGTAAATGTAAGCCGAGCCTTATGGAAGGAAGAGGACTTACAGCTAATGGGCGAATTTTACCGGTCAAGCATTTATAATCTTTATGATAAAGTGAATATCATCAATGAAGATATTAGAAAAATTAATAAGCGAGAGTTTTTAATTTTTGAGTTTACCTCCTTTTTAGAAGGAAGTAAATCTTCCGTTATGGGAAGAGGATCTTTAAGTGAATACCATTACCTTATGTACACCATTGTGGACGGTAAAACCTTGATCTTTAATTTATCCTGCCCGGTATTCCTACAAAATCAGTATGAAGAAACGGTTCAGAGAATAATGAAAAGTGTAAAAGTGTCTGATTTTAAATGGGAAAATCAATCCGCTTCCTGATTTTTTTAATACCCCAATTTTAACTTACCCGAATTTTTTAATATGAATAATCATCAAAATAATTTTAATGTTATTACAGGGGGGCCAGGTGCTGGAAAAAGCACCTTAATTGAGGCCCTGTCAAAAAAAGAATTTAGAGTTGTTCCTGAGCATGGAAGACAGATTTTAAAGGAGCAACTTTCTATTGGAGGAAAAGCCTTGCATTGGGAAGATTCTATCTTGTATAAGGAATTAATCCTCTCCCGTGATTTAATGGCATATCATCAAGCTAAATCTTACAAAGGAGTAGTTTATTTCGATCGGAGCCTAGTGGATGTATTGGGTTATACTCGCCTCCTTGGACTTAAGGACGAAGCCCATGTTCTAAAGGCTATAAACCTTTACCGATATAATAAAAAGGTTTTCATTGCTCCACCTTGGAAAGAGATTTACGCAAATGACGAGGAACGTAAACAGGATTTTAATGAGGCTATCCATACCTATGAGGCTATGAAATCTGCTTATTCAGACTCTGGTTATGAACTTATTAATCTTCCTAAGGTAAGTGTTGATAAACGACTTGAGTTTATTCTTGAATGCTCCAGAGGACTACTGTAGTTGCTTTTTAGTATATGACGATTGCAAGATGGATTAAAGCTAAACAAAATCACATTTGAGTATTTTAGTGTTATTGGTTTAACCTTAACCAGAGCAATTTCCTTATCTTTAACCCATCAAGTCTGTATTACCTTTTAATTGTATTTTTAAAATTATGCTTACTATTCATTCTGATGAATATTATATGCAACAAGCCTATAAACAGGCATTGCTTGCCTTTGAGTCGGGGGAAGTACCGGTAGGGGCTGTTATGGTTTGTAATCAACAGATTATCGCTCGAGCCTATAACCAAACCGAACGCCTTCAGGATGTGACAGCTCATGCTGAAATGGTCGCCATTACAGCAGCTGAAAATGCCATTGGGGCGAAGTATTTAAATGAATGCTCTCTTTACGTTACTTTAGAACCTTGTGTAATGTGTGCAGGGGCCACCTATTGGTCTCAGCTCAAAAAAATAGTTTTTGGGGCTTCTGATCCCAAAAGGGGATTTGGTAGATTGAATGAGAATATTTTGCATCCTAAAACACAATTGGTGCCAGGAATTATGGAAGTGGAGTGCAGGGATTTAATCAATCAATTTTTTAAAAAACTTAGAAAATAGAGGTAGTAAGGAGTGCAGTGTTTTCTGACAAGTGCCAGGTGGTTTATCTAATTCCATATTCAATTTTCCCGATTTGTTTTTTTAATGCCGGTGTTAAATAATCAAAAAAAATCTGGTAAATTTATGATTCTTAATTAAATCATTTTCAATTCATTACTGAAATTAAAGGTGTTGACTCCAAAGATTCCAATCAATTCTTAAATTAAAAGAAAAAACACCATAATAGGATTTTTCGTAAAGATTTTTGCCCTCTATAGGGCATCCACTTATATTTGAATAAACTAAATTGTTAAACTCTAAAACTGCTATCAACTATGGCTTTTGAATTACCTGCGTTACCATACGCATATAACGCCTTGGAACCTCATATCGATGCTAGAACGATGGAGATCCACCATACAAAACACCATCAAGCTTATGTAACGAATCTAAATAATGCCATTGCCGGAACTGAATTGGAAGGCAAAACCATGGCTGAGATCATGAAATCTGTGAGTTCAGCTCCTGCAGCGGTAAGAAACAATGGTGGTGGTCATTTTAACCATTCTTTATTCTGGACTATTATGTCTCCAAATGGAGGAGGGGAGCCAACTGGAGAATTGGCAGAGGCTATTAATGCAAAATTCGGTTCATTTGAGGGATTTAAAGAGAAATTCTCTGCAGCTGCTGCTACGCGTTTTGGATCTGGATGGGCTTGGCTTTGTGTAGATGCCAATGGTGAACTTTGTGTTTGCTCTACTCCTAATCAGGATAATCCAACAATGGATATTGCAGAATGCCCTGGCACTCCAATTTTAGGTTTGGATGTATGGGAGCATGCCTACTACCTGCATTACCAAAACAGAAGACCTGATTATATTGCTCATTTTTACAATGTGATCAATTGGGAAGAAGTAGCAAAAAGATATGCCGAAGCGAAATAAAATAATCTGAGCTAAAAAGGATTAGCTCAATTGTTAAAAACTAGCAAAGGCTACACATTATGATTAATTCTTAATTGGTCCTAATGTGTAGCCTTTCTTTTTTCATTCAACTTTGGTTGAAGCTTTTCTTCTAAGCCTCATGTTGAGTGGAGACATAGATTTAGAAATTCTCTTTTTTTGTCAGGATGAAAACAGGTTAATCTTTTTTGGAGAAAGTGTCTTGTTTTTGAGCCAGATCTGCTACAAACCAAATAGAAATAGGCTCTTTCATCGATTGTTGATTTTGACCTCTCATTCCGCCAGAACGGCCTCCTCCCATTCCACCAGAGCGACCACCACCCATTCCGCCAGAGCGGCCTCCTCCCATTCCACCAGAACGACCACCACCCATTCCGCCAGAACGGCCTCCACTCATTCCATTTTGCATATCCAAGGCTTCTGTTTCTATTCCAATAGATACTTTTTCTGAAACTTCGTTGTCTCCAAAGATTTTTTGAAGGGGAATTGCTACTTGATAAGAAAGACCATTATTCTTTGTAGGAGCCAATTTAATATTTATATCATTTTTTTGAAAAGCCATACCCACCGTTTCTACTACATCCCCATTTTGGAATAATCCTTCCTTACTAGTTCTTTGAATAAGTTTTGAGACCTCAAGCTTCTTTCCACTTTTTTGTTTGGACGACTTGTTTCCTTGGCCCATCCCCATTTCGGATGGATTCATAGCTTGCTTTCCCCCTTCTGCTTCAAGAGGGAAGCTCAAGTAGATGCCCTGTTTTTTCTTTCCTGAAGGATCCATATATAATTTTAAGCCCTTTCTTAAAATTTTCATGATTGCCCCCTTGTCTTCTGTTTCAAGACTAACGTACAGGTTTTCATGGTCATTAAAAACCCCATATTTTATTTTGCTTTTGGTGTCGTAGTAGGAGAATTCTTGATCTGAACTATCATCGGTCCATTTACTTTGATAGACTGGCAACTTCGAACAAGAAGAGAAGATTATGAGGCCTCCTAAAAAAAGAATTGTTAATACGT
>NZ_SMMB01000636.1 GCF_009711365.1 Xanthovirga aplysinae
AAAGAATTTTTTAATCCCAATATCCTGTCCCCAAAAAAAGATTATTGAAGGTTAATGACTTTTGTCAAAGATGATCCCTCATAAGTAAATTGTGCCCTTTTTAAAAGATGGTGGCCCCATAAATCCCTTAGCATCATTAGAAAAACCGTAGGGCTCTGTGGGAATTCCGATGAAATTAGCATCTAGCTTTCCATTACTATTCTCATCATGGAATAAGCAAACGGCATAATCGCCTTCCTTCAAGCCTTTGAATACTATTTCCATTTCTCCCTCTGTTGAAATTTCCTTCATGACACTTTTTAGACCTTTTCCACTTGGAAAACTTTCACTCCCTGAAGGATCAAATATGGCCACTAACATTTGACCTTTGGCTTCTTTGATGTTTTTAATTACCAATTTAAGCTGGTCTTTCTTGTTATTTTGAGCTTTCAGGTTTACAGAAAACACTACTAACATGAATAAAATAATGGCTGATTTTAAATTCTTCATTTTCTTTTCTTTTTAGATTAATAATTGGTTTAATTAAAGATTCTTAAGTTGATTTTCTCTCTTGTCTTTAGTTAAGGTGATGAACAAGCCCAGGACGAAAAAGCGTTTATAAGCTGGGGTAATGGCCTTGGAAGAATAAATTCCTTCTTCGTTTAGTCTCGAGCTGTAGATATAACCAAACTCATTTTTGAAGCCTGGGAGGTTATTAGCTGACAAATGCAAAATGATATGTGGTTTAATAAGCCAGCTAGCATTTACACTAATGTCGTGATAGGCCTTGGTTTTTTGTCCGTTAAACTCATCCTGATTTGGATCATTGTAAGGGCGTCCACTGGCAAAGGTGTAGGTAACACCCAATTGTGTTCTAATGGACGGAATAAATTTTTTACCCACCAATGAAAAGTTATGCTTTGAAACAAAATGAGGAACAGCAGATTTTGGATAATGTAAGTATTCTCTTTTCGAGTCCAGAAAGGAATAGGATATCCAATAATCTATGTTCTTAAGGGTCTTTCTGTCTCTCCAAAAGAGATCAATTCCTGTTGCATGTCCTTGTCCCAAATTATTGTAAACTTCGGGTTGATAAAGGAACTCAGGATCATATTTTACCAATTGTTGATAATTTTTGTAGAAGCCCTCTAACCGAAAGGTTATCCCTTTCTTCATTATCTGATAATTCAGAATATAATGGGACGCTTTTTCAGGTTGCAGTTGATTATTATATTTCAGATGGTCATTTTCCGCCGCCTGATAGAAAGTGCCATATGCCAAAGAGATTTGACTTTTTTCTCCGCTTTTAAAAGCCATGGAAAGTCTGGGAGAAATATTTAAATCATTTAATGGTTCCGAATAAGCCATTCGAAAGCCGCTTCTTAGTACCAAATTCTGGCTGAGGTAAAATTCGGTTTCGGCGAAAGTGGAAAGCAGGTTTTCATTCAGCTTACTGTTAAACGATTGGCTAACTTCATTTAACTTATATTGTTCTTCAAAAATATTTCTCATCCATTCTCCTCCCACCTTTAAATGAAGACGGTCAGAGAAATCACCATTTAAAACTAATTTTGCATGTATATTCTGATTATTTTGATTTATTATTTGTCTATCCGGCCTAATCTTCTGGACATCATGAGTAAAAGCTAAACCAGAGTTTAAGGACCATTTCTTATTTAAGACATCTTTATAGGTAGTATTTATGTAAAAATTGTCATTTCCTAAGCTCACCGGAATGTCCTCTAGAACATCCTCAGGATTGCTTTGATACAATTTAAAATCAGATGAACTGTAACGAACATAAGATTTAAAAATCCCCGATTTTCTTATTTTTTTTCGAAATATACCCTCCAACACTACTCCTTGAGGAGCCTTGGTCCATTCACCCTCCGGCTTTACCAGACTAAAATAGGGTTGCAAATTTGTATAAGTTCCAGAAAGGGTAAGAACAGAATTATCCCATCTTTTAGTGTGAGATAATTCTCCACCTACACTTAAAAAAGAAATATCTGTTCGGTCTTCTGTTGGAAGCCCTTTAGTTTTTAAAATTAGAGCAGCGCTTAGGGCTTCCCCATATTCGGCAGAATAACCGCCAGTACTGAAAAAAGTGCCTTCAAAAAGAAATGGTGAGAACCTACCTCGAGCAGGTAAATTGGTCAAGGTTGCATCATAAGGGCTATGCACCAGCATACCATCTATAAAGGTTTTGGTTTCTCTGCCATTTCCTCCACGGACGTATAACCCACCCCTTTCACCAACCGCTTGGGTGCCTGGAAGGGTATTGAGAGCTCCAGCAATATCTGCACCGGCTCCTGCAGTAGTGACAATATCCAGTGGCTTAAGGATCACGGATTTTTTTTCATCGCTGGCCTCAAAAGAACCCGCCATAATCACTACACTTTCCAGTTTATTAATGGTTGGCTTAAGCTTAAGGATAAAAGTTTGACCTTCCTCTGAAAGCTCAATTTCTTCCTGATATGATTGGAACCCTATAAAACTGGCTACCAACTTCTGCTTTCCTTTTTCGGAGGTGGAGAAAGAAAAATTACCCTCTAAGTTTGTGGTTGCGCCATCGTAAGTATTTTCTAAAAATACATTTACTCCTGGCAGGACTTCTCCTTTTTGATCAGTAACCTTTCCACTTAAAAGAATTTGGGCTTTTAAGGAAATGGTGATTAGAAGAAGAGATAGAGTTAGGTATCTTTTTTTCATAGCCCTTTGCTTTATTCTGATTCAAATATTTAGAAAAGGGAATGCTTTTAAAAAAAGATATTACCGGATTGACGAAAGGACGTTCTGAACTGTTGATAAATTTCACTGAATTGAAATGGAGAAAAAGTACATCAAATTAAAAAGGAGCCTCAACTGAATTAAAAGGCCAAAAAATTGTAGGGTGATCACTTTGTAGTTAAGCTCACCTTTCAAATTGTTCATATAC
>NZ_SMMB01001164.1 GCF_009711365.1 Xanthovirga aplysinae
GCCTTTTCCTTGATGCTTTATTTTTTAATTACCTATTTCACAGAAAGAACAGAAACTTTTCAGTTGTTTTCCTTATATGGAGTACTCTTTTTACTTTATTGGCTATGGTCAAGACAAGTTAAAACAGCTGAACAAATCCATTTGGGACTTATATTGGCTTTAATTTTCCGGTTGGTTCTTCTTCCTGCTCTTCCAAATTTATCAGATGATATTTTTCGCTTTATTTGGGATGGCCGTTTGCTTCTGAATGGCATTAATCCTTTTGCAGAGTTGCCTTCCTTCTATAATGCGCATCCTGAAATCCATATTCCTGGAATTAACAATGAACTTTATGATCAGCTTAATTCTCCGGAATATTTCACCATTTACCCTCCGGTAGCCCAGTTTGTCTTTTGGCTTTCCGTATTGTTTTCCAAAGAAAACCTGTTGATCAGTGTGATAATAATCAGAGTTTTAATCATCCTTGCTGAAATTGGCAGTATTGTTATTGCCCGAAAGCTTTTGATCATTTATAACCTCCCAGAGAAAAACATTTTATGGTATGCTTTAAACCCCCTTGTTATTCTTGAATTGACTGGTAATTTGCATTTTGAGGCCTTCATGATTTTTGGACTTCTTTTAAGTATTTATGCCTTTGAGAAAAAATGGCCTTACGTGTCCTCCCTTGCTTTTGCTTTTGCCATTTGCAGTAAATTATTACCCTTAATTTTTCTGCCATTATTGATCCGAAGAATGAAATTCCAGGAGGTTATTCGTTATTTTCTTCTTACAGGTACAGCGACTTTTTTGATGTTTACTCCCTTGGTCAGTAAAGAGCTCATTCATGGCTTAACCCAAAGTTTAAGTTTGTATTTTCAAAAGTTTGAATTTAATGCCAGTTTTTATTACCTCATTCGGCAAATAGGATATTGGATTAAGGGTTATAATATTATTGAAACTGCAGGAAAGGTTTTGGCCTTGAGTACCTTTTTAGGAATTATCATTTACTCCTGGTTTGAAAGAAAAATGAATAGGCCTTTGGCCCAAAGTTTTTTATGGGCCTTATTATTTTATCTCAGCTTGAGTACCACTGTTCATCCCTGGTATGTGATTCCTTTATTGGCTTTAAGCATTTTTAGCTCTTATCAGTTTTCTATATTATGGACCTTTATGGTTTTTCTGACTTATTTTACTTACCGGACCACAGCATATATGGAAAATCAGTGGTTAGTTGTTTTAGAATATTTCTCTGTTTTTGGACTTCTGCTTGTTGAATGGGTAAGAAAAAATGATAAGACCAAAAGGAAGAAATCCCATTTAGAATTGTCTTACTACCAGAAGGAATAAAGGGTTTGGAAGTCTTGAGTGTCACTTAAATCAATTTTATTCTGAAAAAAATGTATGCTTAAGAATATTTGTATTTTATTCCATTTAATGGTATTGACCTATTTTCCGGCAATAGGGCCTAGAAATTTTGAAAAAATGGTGGATTCTATTTATCAAAATTCAGTTCCATTAGTTCAAGCCGGGGATTTAAATAGGCAATTGATTAGGGAGGATAAAATTATTATTCTGGATACACGCTCAATCAAGGAGTTCAAAGTAAGTCATTTAGATAATGCCATTTTTATTGATAATGCTGCCTTCAGCATCGATCAAGTTGATACCATTCCCAAATCAACTAAGATAATTGTTTATTGCTCGGTAGGTTACCGAAGTGAACTTATTGGAAAGGAACTAATAAATGCTGGTTATCAAAATGTTTATAACCTTTATGGAGGAATATTCGAATGGAAGAATGAGGGTTTTACTGTTGTGAATCAAAAAGGGCAGCCCACTGATAGTGTACATACCTTTAATAAGAATTGGTCAAAGTGGCTGATTAAAGGGAAAAAAATTTATTAAACACCTGTTCTTAAAAAATGAATAAATCACTTTTAATCATATTTATAAAAAATCCTGAGTTAGGAAAAGTTAAAACACGATTGGCAAAAGATGTTGGTGATGAAAGTGCACTTGAAGTTTATTTAAAGTTATTGGAACATACTCGGTGCGTCACCAAGGAAGTTCCAGTAGAGAGAGATCTGTACTATTCAAGTTTTATTGAAAAAGATGATCAATGGGCAAAAAAATACTTTACAAAATTTTTACAGGAAGAAGGAACTCTTGGTTATAAGATGGAAAAGGCTTTTGAAAAAGGTTTTGAACGAGGTTACAAGTCAATTTGTATAATTGGAAGCGATTGTTATGACCTGAATGTAGATATTTTAAATCAAGCTTTTGAAGCTTTAAAAAGCAAAGATTCGGTAATAGGTCCAGCGTTTGATGGAGGGTACTATTTATTGGGGATGAATAAGCTGCATACCTCATTATTTCGTCAAAAGAAATGGAGTACCTCGTCTGTTTTTGGAGATACTATAGAGGATTTAGAAAGCAATAATGTTACTTATACCATTTTGCCCAAACTTCGAGATATTGACACCCAGGAAGATCTTAAAAATTATACTAGCTTAATTAAATGAGAAGTGGAATGTAGGGGTATAAGATTTTTCGTTTACCTTTTTACAACATCGTAATAGCAAAATGGAGAAGGAAAAAGGGAGTTTTTCTTAACTAATTTTCTTAAGACTGATTAAATTATAATTTTGGTGTAGCAGGAATTGAATTAGAATTTTACTGATACGCCTAAATTCAGAGAGGGACTTTTTGCAACAAAATGCCCTCTTATAGCCCCATTAAACCCGGAATTTAGACTAAGGTAGTCTTTTAATTCATAATTTACCTTAAAGCCATAAGCAAGATAACTTTGATTATTTACAAAGGTACCCGTGAGGGATCGACGTGCAGGAACAGTAAGGTTTCCATTTTCCATTGATCCCATCCAATCCAACATTCCCATGATCAATAACTTTTTCAGGGGTCTATAACCAAATTCAACCCAGGCTTCTAAACCATCACTATAGCGGTTATTTCTAAAATATATACTTGTGGATAAAAAAAAGTGAAAGGATTCGAAGATTTTGCCTAGGGTCAATGATGAAAACAAAGCCATTGCATTGTAACCTGTACTCAAGCCTCGATTGATATCCTGCGAACCAGTAGGAAATTGTACCAAAACCTGTGTGCTTAATTTATAATCTCTGATATTGAATAAAACTTTTCGTATCCCTACCTCCACATTTCCAAAGGCACTAAAATATCCGGGCTCAATATTTAATGGATTGGCAGTAGAAGGAAGGTTACTGTCTTTTTCCCCAATTAAGTAGATTTTTAAGGGAACCCTTGCCAAAACAATAAAGTCGTCCTTAAAACTGTATTCTCCAACCAGATTTAAAGTAAAATCGGTAATTGGCTGGTACAGAAGTATTTCGTCACTATTTTCATAAAACAGGGAGCGGTAACTTATTAGTGAAGTGTTCAATTGAAAATATTTTTGTCCTTTTGTCAGGTTCCAGGGACTTTGTGCCCATAAATTGCCTATTAACATTTGAAAAACACAAAGAAGTAAAAAACAATGCCTCATTGGATTCCGACTTTGGAAAATGTTTTTACTTCATAACTGTTGAATTTACTAAAGGTTAAATGAATTAAGTGGTCATTCTGGTACCCTATATGGTAAGGAGAAAGGTGATACAAAAAAGGCTTCTTTAGTAATGAAAGAAGCCTTTTTAGGGTGAGTATGTTATAATATTTTAATTATATATAAACTTAAAAGGATTTAAGTAACCTACTGCAATATTTAAACCAAAGCGTACATCCATTTTATTTAATGAGCCTATCCCACTTATTAATGGAGTTAATACTTGATCTGAAATAATATAAGCCTGAAGACCAAAAAGGTTTAATGAAAGGCCTGTACCTAAATTATTAGCCCTTCCATTACTAGCGGACCAGTTAATTACTGTATTAAGGTACTTTCCTAACTGTAAATTGTAGGCTACCGACCAAGAAGGACTTATTCTGCCATTCCCAATTCTATTATGAAATAAAGTTGCGACACTATGTACTCTGCCTAATTGATAATTTGCTCCTAAATAAACATTTGCCGTAAGACCAGAAGTGTAGGTTTGATTTACAGAAGACTCGATATTATAATGATTATCTAAAGAATCTACCAGATTATCAAAGAAATCTCCTACACCATCTAAATCATCTAATCCATTTAATTCAGGACCATAAGTTGTAAAATTTGAGCCTGTAAGGCTATAGATACCAGTGTTGCTTTTCCAAGAGATAAATCCCAAATCATTTACGGCAGCAGAAAGCGTTAAATCTGGCATCAATTTATAAGTCATTCCTAAATCAATAGCAAATCCACGGTTTTTATTAAATCCAAAATCTTTTTGTTCTATTCTATCAGTGATTATTTGAGAATTTGAAAAAGACTCCTCATCCACATCTATCAAATGTTTTATCCCACCTACGCGTACTTCTATGTTACGATTTTCTAAAGTCACCGAATCTATATTCATATATAAGGCAGCGTCCAAATTAACGGAAGCATGTGCGATACCCTGCAAATATTTAATTCGAGCTCCAAAGGTTATTCGGTCATTTATTTCCCGTCCATAACCGACTGCAATTTCATGATAACCTATCATTTTTAATTTGCTTCCCTTAAAATCTAGTACACCATTATTCTGATTTCCCTCTGACCCCCAAAAAATCCATGAAGGAACATCGGAAGAAAGGGAAATATCTGTTTGGGCTTTAGTGTTGGCTGAAACCGTAAAAAAACCCTTTCCTACTCTAGCGCCTAAATTAAAAACAGGTACATCAAATTGTTGGGAAAATCTCAAGTTCTTCTTCCTGTTGAGTAAGTTTGAGACTTTATTTTCATCCAAGTAATAACCGTTTTCTGTAAATGAAATAATATCATTCAAGCCAAAGGTTGTTTGTATAGAAGTATAAACTCCAGGAAAAGTATAAAATGCTTTATAATCTGGAAATAAAGCTGGATTTAAAAAATTAGCCTCTGGTACCGTTTTGTGCATCTGATATAAAACAGATTGACTTTGGCTCTTTCCAAATAGTGGTAAAATCAAAAAATAACTTATTAAAAAATATATTTTCGGAGACATAAATGTTTTGGTTTAATATTCTGGGATTAGGCTTCTTAAAATTCAATTTGCAATCCAAGATCTACTTCAATGCTGGCATTGGCATTCAAATGGACACTTTTTGTTCCATTATCGGGAGAAGAAACAAGAGATTTTATCTTGAGCTTCTTCGTTTTTCTTAAGGTCTCTAATTGACTTTCATTCAATTCTATATCCAATAAGTGATCGGAGGAGTTGATTACCTCTCCATTATCGTTTATTTCAGCGGCCTTTAACAAAAGGTTATTGTATTCGCCTTCTAAATTGGGATGAATCAAAGAATCTAGAGTAAGCTCCTCTTCATTTAAGAAATAAACCTGTAAAGCAGCATCTAGCGGAAAAGAATTATTCGTCCTTAAACGGAAAAGAGCTCGTTTAAAGTCCTCCAAGGCTTCACCATCAAAATCCGTAATATTTTCAGTTCCTAAATCTTTTACCTTCCCTTTTAAAGGAAGGCGGGCATTCAAAGTCACATCTACTTTACTAAAATCAGCAACAAAATTACCTATACCTGCACCTTCAGGATTTAAAGAGGCTTTTAGTCCGTACTCTAGATTTTCTGGGAATGAAGAAAGTAACTCACCAAAATTTTCTGTATTTGATGAGTTGATGCTGATTTCGGTATGAATCGTTTCACCTAGTTGGTCAATTCGTGGTGCTCTAATAATTTGCTCTTGATTAATAAGGCTTCCTTGTAGGTTTAATTTTTGACCATTTTCTATTTCACCTTCTAATTTTTGTAGGGTGAGACCCAATGGAATTCCAAAGCTGTTATCAATCTGTAAAATTAATTGTGGGTCATCCCAAATGAATTGACCTGTTGAAAAACTATCAAAACCATTTAAACTAACTTTATCGGCAATTTCAAATACTTTTCGGTTCCCCATGTCCCCATATATCTCCTTTATTTCTAGATCTTGAAGGTTAAGATCTATGCTGATAATATCATTTTCTTTTAGTTCTGAATTTTGGTTAAGGGAAAACGTAGCTATTGTAGTAAGGGAAAAAGTATTAGTTGTGGTCCCTCCTTCAGTAAGATCCAAAGTGTAATTAGATAGATTATCGGATTTGGATGTTTCCCGGGTACCAGTTCCATCATCAAAATAAAGTGTAGTTATATAGGGTTCACCTTTTTCATTTTTCAAATTGTTTAGTACTATATCAACCTTTATTTCAGCTTTAATACTTGTATTTACCTCTATTCCAAGAGTGCCATTACTGAATTTTATTTGATCTAGCGACTCTTCATTTGGGGTGGTAATAGTTAGGGAATTTTCATCCTCAATGGGAGGGATATCAGGTAATGGGCCAATATTGGGAATAGCAGGTAAATTTTCTACCACTAGATTAGTATTGAAGGATTGGTCGGGAATTTGGAAGGACTCATCAACTCCCTGAGTGAATAAATGCTCTGAATATACGGCACTTAAAAAACCTTTATCATCAGTTTCAATGAAATTCTCATCTTCTTGTAACTCTTCTAAAAAATCAGAGAAATTCAAAGTCAAATTTGCCAGAGGAATTCCAAATTCTGAATTCCATACTAATGGATCATCCTCCTTGTTTTTTAATTTTTCCAATTTGTCTAGGTCGCCTATACAACTGGTCAAAAGGACTGCGAATAAGGAAACTAAAGCTACCTTATTGCGAGAAAAAAGATTAATTGTCATTTTCATAAAAAAATAGTTTAACACAAAACTCTGGTGTCATATTTTAAAAAAATAATAAGACAATAATTGATTAATAACTTCAAAAATATCGATTATTATTTATAAAATTAAAATTCAAACACTTAATAATGTAAAGAAATTACCCTATTATTTATATTACTTGATATATAGATGAAAAACTCTTAATGGTATAGGTAGGAAAAAGGAAAAAGATTAGGGGGAATAATTTATAGAGAATAAAATTTATGAATAACAAAATAAGTTTGTAATTAATCTGGAAAATACTGTGGATAAAATTTCCAAGGAATTGGAGGATTTATTTTAAAAGGGGGCTATTAGGGGATAGGGTGTTTTTAATGTTGAAGAAATCATTTCATTAAAATGTGCTTGTCTGGGATTAAATTATTTGTATAAGTTTGATTTATAAGGTCTTTATTCTTCTTAAATCTTTTTCTTGGATTGATCTCCTTAAGGAATAAAAAATGAAGGCTCTTTAAAAACAAGCTTGCTAGGAATGCCCTTGATTTCATAATGGATGTAAAAGTTAATTTTCCTTTCTGAACTGTTAGCTTTTTCATAGTTAAGGCTAGAAAACCTCACCAATTTGTAAAGACCTCTATTACCCTAAATATTCTAAAAGAATTAGCGTAGGCAAAAAAGAGAAAGCTTCTCGGGCTGGTTTTTTTGCAATGCCTCCCATGCTTGTCATTGAAAAGATTTTAAAAGCATTTCATCCACCGATTTAAATAAAAACCGCAAGTTTGATCATTGCTCATTAGGCCCTTAGTTCTACATTTTTCTCCACTTAATGTTATCTTTGCCTAAAATTAAACTTACCACAAATACCACTTACCGATGTCTATTTTTCAATCTCATTTACCCTTTGCCGAAAGATCCCGACCACATTCGCTAGATGATTTGATCGGTCAGGAACATTTAGTAGGGAAAGAAGGGATTTTGCGGAAAACCATCACCCAGGGCATCATTCCTTCCATGATTTTATGGGGACCACCGGGAACAGGCAAAACCACTCTGGCAAATATTATTGCTAATCAAGTGAAACTTCCATTTCACACATTGAGTGCTGTAAGTGCAGGAGTAAAAGAGGTGCGAGAGGTCATTAATAAAGCAAAGGGATATGGAAGGACGATTTTGTTTATAGATGAGATCCACAGGTTCAATAAATCCCAACAGGATGCTTTATTAGCTGCGGTGGAAAAAGGGGTGATTACGTTAATTGGGGCCACAACTGAAAACCCTTCCTTCGAGGTCAATAGGGCGCTACTCTCCCGTTGTCAGGTGTATACCCTAAAAGATCTATCCGCAAATGAACTTTTGGGCCTTCTTAATAAAGCAATTCAAAAAGATGAAAAATATAAGACCCAAAAGATAGAATTGAAGGAAACCAAAGCCCTTTTGTCCATTTCGGGAGGGGATGCCCGAAAATTATTAAATCTATTTGAACTGGTAGCAGATGCTTCAATTGGGAAAACCATTGTAATTACTGATCAAAAAGTCACTGCTATAGCTCAACAAAGAGTGGCAGCCTATGATAAAACAGGAGAACAACATTATGATATCATCTCAGCATTTATCAAATCCATAAGAGGAAGCGATCCTAATGGAGCAGTTTACTGGTTGGCAAGAATGATTGAAGGCGGTGAAGATGTTAAGTTTATTGCACGCAGATTACTAATTTTGGCATCTGAGGATATTGGGAATGCTAACCCTACGGCTATGGTAATTGCTACTAACTGCTTTAATGCGGTAACTTTTATAGGTTATCCTGAAGCTGAAATTACGCTTTCACAATGTGTTACTTATTTGGCCTCTTCACCCAAAAGCAATGCTAGTTATATGGCGATAAAAAAAGCACGTCAGGTAGTGAAACAAACCGGTGATTTGCCCGTCCCCCTACACCTTAGGAATGCCCCTACAAAATTGATGAAGGACCTGGGATATGGGAAAGGTTATAAATATGCGCATGATTACCCAAATAACTTTGTGGAAGAAGAATTTTTACCGGAAGTGCTAAAAGAAAACAAATTTTACGATCCGGGGAATAACCCCAGAGAAAATGAAATCCGAAAGCGATTGCAAGCCCTTTGGAAGAAAAAATACAATTATTAAAAAGGAAATTTTTGAGAGGAATAGTATTGAGGAATAAACTGTGGATAGAAGCTCTTAAAAACCGGAAACATACTGAGTTTTAGACAGTGTAGGTTAAAAGATTAAGATGTTTTCGATAAAAATCTTACTTATTACAATCCACAGTTTATTATTATTTACTTCTTTTTCATTTACTTGATTATAAGAATTTGGAGTAATAAAAAGAGCTTGCAAGGGAATTATACTAAACTCCTCAAGATTTTTGTCGCTCTTTCCAGCATTTCATCATTAAAATCAAGATGAGTAACCAGTCGAATTTCCTTTTTACCAAAACGGACCGCCTTTAATCCCGCAGCATCCATTTTACTTAGAATTTCTTCTACCGTAAATTTCTCTTGTAATTTAAATATAACAATATTGGTAGCTACCGGAAGGGTTGAGTCAACATAAGAGCATTTTTTTAAGGTTTCTTCCAATACTCTAGCTCTTTGATGATCCTCTATTAACCTGTCGATATTATTATTTAAAGCATAAATACCAGCAGCAGCTAAATAACCTGCCTGTCGCATTCCTCCACCAAAGACTTTCCGTACTTTTTTGGCCTGATGGATATTTTTCTTGCTTCCCAACAATAGGGAACCTACAGGGGCGCCCAATCCCTTTGATAAACAGATGGAAATTGTATCAAAATGAGCACCAAAAAAGGCTGGGGTTTCTTCCGTTTCTACTATTGCATTGAAGAGTCGGGCTCCATCTAAATGGAGTGCTAAATCTTTTTTCTTACAAACCTCTCGAATGGAGGTAATTTGATCTTTCTCATAAAAGCAACCTCCTCCTTTATTCATGGTGTTTTCCAAAGAAACTAAAGAGGTGGTGGGAGCATGAACATCATCAGGTTGAATATTCTCCAAGACTTGTTCTGCGGTAATTCTACCACGATCGCCCTCTATTAGTCTAACTGAGGCAAATGAGTTGGAAGCAATTCCACCGCCCTCATAGAGGTAGATATGAGATGATTTATCACAAATAACTTCAGTCTGGGGTTGGGTGTGAATTCTTATGGCTATTTGGTTAGTCATAGTTCCCGAAGGACAAAACAAGGCAGCTTCCATTCCAAACATCTGCGCTACCTTTTTTTCTAAGTCATTTACGGTTGGATCTT